>CALDEW010000374.1 GCA_937942355.1 uncultured Pirellulaceae bacterium
AAGTAGAGATGGTTGATTGAAATCATAGCGCAGGCGAAAGAACGTCAAATAGAAGCCCTCAGTCTAACTCGAACGCTATGGTAGATGTAGTAGATTTAGGCCGGACCAAGCCGATAGGCGCTGTTCCGGCATCGCGCGCACCGGCCGACCTTGATAAAGATGCAGCGATTTACGCGCTGGGCCAAGCCGTATCTGCGTCTGTCGGCTTGATACGGCCTACGCTCAGGCCGCAGGGCTGATGACTTCCATCTCAACCGGCATCAAGTAATCCCAAGCTGGCTTGAGGGTGACATCGCGGCAATCACGCAATGAAAACACGCGCGGCTCTTCACGGCACAAGCATAATGCCATAAAACGATCCGCCGAAACAAATCGAATCGGGCTGACAACGCGGCGAGTCTGTTGCTTTTTACGATCTGTGTATTGTAGTTCGATGACCAAGTTGTCCGGGTCTTGCATGGCTTTGGAAATTAGGTTCTTCATCGGTTCCCTCTCAGATGGCTACAAAAGCGACGTGTTTCAATCAACTTTTAGTAGTTTCGCCGGGCCCGATGACACATCAGGTCACGGGGCTGAGAAAAACAGAAAAACCAAGCAAAACTGGAGGGCTCGCGTCCATTCCCCTACTTTTTACTAGCGGTACGGGCACCAGCCCTCCGGTTTCGCACCCTATTTCTTCCCTTGAGCCCGCTTCTGCCTGAAAAACTCTGTCAGAATGGCACCACAATCCTCCTGCATGACCCCATCAACCACCGTCGACATGTGGTTGAGCCTTTGATCCGAAAGCAACTGGAACACGGACTTCACAGCACCCGATTTTGGATCGGTCGCACCAAACACAACGTGCGGAATCCGCGATTGCAGAATCGCACCGGCACACATCGGACAGGGCTCAAGCGTGCAGTAGAGCGTGCAATTTTCCAGACGCCAATCGCCAATCGCTTCCGCGGCTTGTGTGATCGCCATCATTTCTGCATGCGCCGTTGGATCGCGCAATTGAATCGAACGGTTATGAGCAGCTCCAATGACGCGACTGTCGTGAACGATCACCGCGCCGACAGGCACTTCGTCTAAATCAAAAGCTGCCACCGCCTGCTGAAGCGCCAGCTTCATAAAATGTTCGTGCGGTACAAAGTCCGAATCAATATCCAAATCGGTTGTGATCATAGCAATAGCCAACAAGATGAGTAAGCGCGAAATGGCCGACGGCCGAGGTTTGTGGAGACTGACGAACCGACCGCTTCCGTTGAGCGGCGTCAACCAAAGCAATATAGCCATTTGTTTCTAATTTTGGCGATCCTAATAGAATCCGCAATCCCTAGCGGCCGCCGTAAAACCGTCCTCCGGCAGCAAAACATATCCAGTGCAGCTATCTAAATCTAAGGAGATTGGCAGTTGAGAGTTTAACGTTGGCGATTCCGCGGCAACCGTCGCCGGGCGTCAATTCGCAGCAACGATCCGGTCCCACTATCGCGCCAACACGGCTCGGCGACTCATTCGGACACCTTCTTGGATCCGCTGGGACGAGAAAATGGGATAGTGGTTGGCGGTCTGGCTAACGATGTCGCGGCCAGATAATTTGGGCGTTATTTTTTCACCATTTACCGACAGCGAAACCTCGACCGCGTCGGCGACTTCGTATTTGCCTTGATAGACCACCATACTGACGACCAAAGGCTGCCCAACGGATTCCGGGCCACAAGAAATCTTTTGTTGCCGGCTATCGTACTCCGTCCCGGCAAAATGGATCTTGGCAATTGCGGTGCCAGGGCTGGAGAAACGCCAAACGGTATTCACTCTGGCACTCCCGCGGCGAGGCACGATATCGGCCGCCAATAATTCCACCTGCTCCCCAAAAGAAACCGTCTGAAATTCTGGAGACGCCGATTCCAAAATCGCGGCAGCCGTAAACGACTTCCGGTCGGCGCGTTTGTAAAGTTTGGTGACCGCGACAGGAACAACGATCAGCAGAATCAAAGCGAAAATCAACGGCGACTGTGCTAGATGCTGCATGGGCTTGACGATCATTTCGGCCACCAGTTGACGCAGCCGGAAACCGCCAGAATACCACTTCAGCGCGGTGGTTTTTACGGGGATCTCCACGAGATAATACAGCCAAGCCGAAACGCCGATACACAGCGTCAACGTAAACAAAGCAAAATAACCGACAGAAAAATTGGAGCTGAATCAAAATTTTTCTTTCATCAAGGAGATTAATGGGTAGTGGATCATATAAAACGCAAAACTGATTTCACCTAAAAACACCATCGCACGAGAGCCCGAAAATCGAGCGCACCATCCGGCGGACCGCGCAAACACGTAGATCACCGCCGCATGAAAGAACATTCCGCCGGTGAATGAAAGCCATTGCTTTAACGTCGGCCCCCAAACTTCAATACTGTGCACGTAACGAAACAGGCCACTTGAGAAGTAGATTTGAAAGCAGCCCATCGAAAGCGCCAGAACGACGATCTCCAAAGCGGTTGCTTTGACGGTCGATTGCCACCTGCGGGGCGAAGCCACGACGCTGGAATTTAGTTGCTTGCTACGGGTGAGGAAGATCATCCCCGCCGCCATCCCAGTCATAAATTCCAGCACACGAAACGGCGGGAAAAAGTGAGCGAAAACTCTTGGGTCCAATGCTTCTTCGGGGACTTCCTTGATCGGCAGGTGAGTAGGCAATGCGCTGGCCATCCAAATTAGCCCGATGAAAGTTGCGGCAAACACGCAAGCGTATTTCACCCAGAACTGCCTTCCTGTGCCCAACAGCAACATTGGAAACATAGCGTAGAAAAACAATTCTACGGAGATACTCCACGCGACGCCGTTGTAACAACAAGTCCAGTTATTCGCCGGATACCAAGCCTGCAACAGCGACCAATGCGACAACCCGCGCACCCACGGCCACTCCGTCGGCGGTAAATGCGGGCTGGCCATCGAGCAAATCCAAAGCAAACACACGGCATGCAAGGGCCAGATTCTGACAAAACGAGTGAAGTAAAATTTTGGGATTGCGGCTTTGTTCAGTCGGTCCTTGTAGACGTAGACCAAAATGAAGCCCGAGAGCACGAAGAAGAAAGATACCGCGATTCCTCCAATGGGCCCCTTGAGAATACGGCAATCCATAATCCCCATGAAGTGATGCGCGAACACCGCCAGCGCTGCGATCGCTCGCAAACCTGTCAGCGCGTCAAGCTTATTAACATGTGGAGAACCCATAGCCGTTGAACCGAATCGAAAACTTGATCAAGAACTTGATCAAGAACTTGATTTAGGGAGTTAGGAGAAGAACAGACACGGCGACCACGCATACCGAATTCGCTACCGCAGTTGTGGGCTTTCCAGCATGGCAGTCTTTAGAGTTGCGTCGATGGGATTGTTACCCAACCAAATACCCATGACAGCTTTCTTGAACTCCAGCCCTCCAGCAGCGCCTTTGTGCTGATTATTCTTGTAAACAGAAACACCGGCTCCGGGCGCATAAGCCAGCACGAACACGTCGCCCATTTTGATCGGATCGGAAAAGCAAGCGCTGAACTTTTTAATATCGGCTTGAATCGCAGATGTGTTGCCGCCGATCGAGCTACGAAACCCATCATTGAGGGCCGCCAACATTTTGGCTTGGCTGACAAATCGCGACGTTATCTCAATGCGCACCGCCATCGGTTGGTCGGACGCGAGAATCGCCGCTGAGTCATTGGATTTCTCAGGCAGGTACAACGCGCAGTCATACAGCGCGAGCATCATCTTGCTGCGCGTGCCAAATCCATTGCGAACGACTTCGGTTTCACCGATCTTCAAGGTATCCGGACCGCCGCCAAACGCGTGGACGGCCTTTGTCGGAATCAGCAAACAAAAAAGAACACTCAACACAACCAGCACGACCGAAGATTTCATGATAGCTCCACAGTTTGATCACAATTTGATAACAACGTCCGCCGACGGTATCAAAGGTCAACAACCGGGTCAAGAAAAGTAAATCAATCGCGCATATCCCCGTCCCAAACAACGATAGCACTTGCCTTTGAAAGCCAGAAAACAGCCGAGGTAACAGAAGTCCGAGGAAAATCAGGCGCTATCAAACGGCATATCTGGATCGCATTGACCTAGCGGCGGGTTGGTTTAATGAAGATTTTATGGCTACCTGTTCACGGCAACCGCTACCGCAATACCGCAATACCGCTGGAGTAACAACGTTGGATTAGATTTAGGCAGACCGTTAGTTATTACTTAGGATTGTAATGAACGGTCCGATGTCCAGAAAGTTAACCGAACCATTTTGATCTATATCCGCTTCGGCCTGAAACTCTCCATCGGCCAGAAGAACTATGAATGGCGCGATATCTAGAAAATTGACCACGCCGTCCAAATTGACATCGCCCAACAACACGCCGGGAACAGTTGTTGTACCGGTAAACCCAATGTTGCTGAAATCAACCTGAGAATTTGAACCGCTTAACCTGGCCGTAACAAAACGAACTTCGCGCGTAAGCGTAAGCGGGAAGTCTTCTGCAAAGATAGGAGTAGAGTCAAAACCAGTATCGTTTCCCAATTGGGGTGAAATGTCCTCAAGAGTTCCGATGATATTCATATTGGAATCGAAAAACACCAGATCGACGTCATCGACATCAAAGGACTCACTATGATAGTTCCAGAAATGAAACGTACTTAGATTGTAGTCCTGCCCGAAATCAAAAATCACCTCCAGCTCGCCACCGGACACCCATACGTGCGTCGATTGCGTGTGAACTTCACTGGCATCTACAGAAGGTGCATCAATGATGCTCATGAGTGACGCCTCAGTCGTCCGATTGGCAAACGGCTCCGGGTCACCGGCGTGGAAATCAGTAAGCGCTACAGAAATATTTGATGCGTTGAAAAAAACTTGCGATTCAACAGCGGGGCAATAATAGATCCCCATGAGTGCCACGACGAAACAAAACACTGCGGATTTCTTAATCATGAAACTATACTCAAACTAAAATTACAAAAGTAAACAAAGTGTGATCGGGCGAGTTCGACATGACTTGCGACATGTCCAAGAACTGCTATCCCCCAAATTAAATAATAACCCAATTATACTTACCAAAGCAAAGACGAAAAACGTTTTTTTCCCAATTAGCACTAACGATTGCAGTCAAATAAGTCAATATGGGCGGTAACAGTTCGCGCTATTGAAGGGGCGTGACATCCAACCAGCGCAGCTGGATGTTTCGTAATTTGGCGATCGTGTAGAAATTGGCTATCCCCAAAGGTTGACAAGGAATCATCTCCGATCGGATAGAGACCTCTTTGCCTGCAATTGATTGGTTGATCACCTGTTCATCGTCGATCCAGCCCTGAATTGCTTCGGGCGTCACACGCACACGTAGTCGATACCACTGATTGCGTTCAAACTTTCGGACCGAGCGCGTCTCATTCTCCGAGGCATCAACTCCGTCGATCGAAGACAATCCCACCACCGTTCCCGCCCAACCACCAATCACCATCGAACAAAAACTATCGCCAACGGGAAACGTAACGGTACCAAAAAAATCGGTTCCCTCAACCTTCATCGCCTCATACTCGATCTCATAGTTCATCGTTGGCAAGTCAAACGATTCAGGCAAATTGATGGCCGTGATCGGGTCACCTGAATCCATCACGACGCAACCTTCTTCCACCCGCACGTCACCTTCACCACCAAACTCCGTCAATTCCCAATTGTCCAGCGATTTCCCATCGAACAGCGATACAGTTTTCTTGAATTCTAATTCTTCTGTCTGCTCAACTTCTGCAACAGGCTTACTACCGTCGCGCGGTTTATCGACGGGCGTTTGTTGACATCCGCATACCAGCACAAACAGCGCTGCAAAAATGCACCGAGTCATGTTCTGACCTGTTAGCGGCAGGGCGCTAGCCGCTGGTTCCTTGAAGCACGTTTTCCCAATGCTTCTGCCAAAGGCCCCGCTACCCGCGGCTAGCGCCCGGCGGCTAAGATAAGCTAATCTTTCATGGTTCTTCATTTTCACACCTGCCGAATCTTTGCAAATTGTTTCTCCAGACGCTTTGATGATACCGTAAGGCTCGTCCCGAGTGTCTGAGCAAA
>CALDEW010000375.1 GCA_937942355.1 uncultured Pirellulaceae bacterium
ACGCTACGTTCCAAACCGCTTCACACAATGCCGGAACAGCGCCGCCCTATCTTTAGGATTTAGGGCGTGTGACTCTTGATTTAGAAGGGCGCGTTGAATCTACGTCATCTGTTGATCCGGTCGACTCGGTCCGGCCTACCCCACCCGCATAGATTTTTGAAAAACCTCTAACGGATTTTTGGCGGCTCCAGCAAATCGACATCGTCTTTTGGTTTTGGAGGCGGTAAAAATTTTACGGTGGCGGTAATTTCTTCCGGTTCGGCATCTTCCTCTTGGTCATCGTCACCACCGGATGGCGTTCTAAGAAACTTGATTTCGGTTTCGGCGCCAGATTCAAATCGATTAAGAATCTGTTTCAGCGTGAGCAAGTCAGAGACCTTTTTTCCGTTGAGCTCCAGGATAATGTCCTGAGCCGTCAGCCCCGCGTTTTCAGCAGCTGACTTTTTTACGACCGATTCAACGAACATGCCTTCCCCCTCAGTGTTTGGCGTCGACTTGACCCCTAAAAATGCTGGGTGAATGCGATTTTCAGGATCTTTCAAACGCTCGATCAGCGCGTCGGCCCCATCCATTGGTACCGCAAAACCAATTCCCGAATCGTACCACTCGACCCCTGCTCCGATCGCTGAAGATTGTGGATTGAGCGGAACGCAGATTCCAATCAAACGTCCCCGAATGTCAATCAAGGGCCCGCCGTAGTTCGCGGGACTAATATTCGCGTCGGTCTGCACCGCGCGTCCGCCGATGCGATTCTTAGCACTGATGATGCCCATCGAAACTGCAGGGCTTCTATCTCCATAGCCAACTCCCATCGACAGCGCCCACTGACCCACCTGCAAGTCCTCGAGTTTGGCGATTTCAAAATCGGATACCTCCGGTAAATTGGTGGTGTCCTCAATCTTCAACAAACAAATCTTGCGCGAATCGTCGCGCCCCATCGGCCGCGCGACTCGCCGAACGCCATCGGAGGTGACCACGGTGATGATCAGAGGCTGAGTCACGAAGTTGAAGGTGCTGGTGATCACGTAGCCGTCAGGTCCCAGCAAAATGCCGGTCGTATTACCTTCGCCCTGTTTTCGAATGCCGCCAATCTGACCTTGTTTGGTCCCAACGCCACCATAGGATTCGATGGTGACAAGCAGCGGCTGCGTTTTTTCGACAGCTGCGCGAAAAGCTTTCGCGGTCGCTTGCAAGGTTTCCGCTGATTGTCCGCGCGCCACATCCACCGGTGACCATAGCGCTAGAGAGCAAATTAAAACTATGATTGATCGCATTGGCTTATTTCTTCTTCCTCGGAGTGATTTCCTTGCGCGTCAACTTTGTGCCACGTTTGAACACGATTGACACTTCGACATCGGGCACCAACCGATCAACCACTTTTTGGTATTCCTGCACGGTACCTATTTGGACACCATCAATCGCCACAATCAAATCGTCAGGTTTGAGTCGGAGTTTCGCCGCCGGCGAGCCCCGGCGGACGCGGTCGATGTAGGCCGGATCGTCACGACTGCCCATGGCGAACACAACAATGCCAAGATCCGCTTGGCCGAGCTCGTTATTGGTTTGGGCAGCAAGTTGCGTAGACGCCGCTTCGTCAATTTTGTTTTCGACGAATTGTTTCAACGTCGCGTTGGGAACCGCGTAATTGATGCGCGTGTTGGTTTCGGAACTATTGATCAATTTGCCAATCATACCCACCAGTTTTCCCTCGGCGTTGACGACTGCTCCGCCGCCGGCGCCCGGGTTGCTTGTGATGGCGTCAATCAACACCAGTGGCCCTTTGTACGCCACATCGCGATCGTTCAACCGCGCTTCGATCGTCGACCGCAGAGAAATAATTCCGACCATCGCCGACATGGGTTCGGACTGGTTGGCAACCTTGAAGGCATTACTGAGCGCGACGACCCAATCTCCTTTTTCACCGACCGGTTCATCCGATAATTCAAAGTAGTCCAGTTCACCTTCGGGCTGGATCTTCAATAGCGCCAATTGCAGCGTTCGGTCGCGGCGGAGAATTGTGGCCGGATAAGATCTACCGTCGCTAAGTTCCACTCGGGTCTGAATTCCATCTAAAAATACGCCCTGTGATGTCAAAATCAATCCGTCGGCGTCAACGACAATACCCGAAGCATATCCATCGACGCGGCCGGCACCAGCACCGATGATCTTTGCCATTTTGGGCTGGCATTGCTTGATCAGCTGCGGCAAAAAGCTGTCTTGTGCGAATCCGAATTTCGGTAAACACCCCCAGATCATTGCCAAACCAAGAAATAGCAAACAACCGCGCAACGAGGATTTTACTCTATTCATCTTCAGCTTCCCCGTCTGATTTCTGTGTCGGCTGCTCTGGTTCTGTCATGGTTGCCAATAGCTTCTCAAATTCTTCAAAAGCAACTTTCGTGGTCGATACGTTTGTGATCGTGGCGATCACTTGGGAATCAAGCCCACGAACGTTCTTGCGTACCAGCGGAAACTCAATTTTCGAGTCCTCCAATGCCTTCCATTTTTCCAGCACAACGCTGCCGTCTTTGCCGTTCAAATCACCAGCGCATTTACTCAGCCTCATCGGCCTATCCCCATACAGGATCCCGGTCAGCCAAAAATAAAACGGATCTTGAGCTTCGTCTTTGACCGAAAAACGGTAAGCACGCTGGTTTTCGCAGAGATCCGCGCCGTCGATGAGGGTGTCGCCGAGTGCCGCAAAGGGCAGTTCTCCAAATCCCGCCGTCAGCGCGATGGCCTGCAGAATTTCGAACTTAATTTTTGCTTCGACGGGCGTCAGTTGAGTTAGCTCTTCGGTTTTCTGAAAGAATTCATCGCCGTCAAAGAAGTAAATCGTCGAGTCACATTCGACGATGAAACGCCCATCAGCACACAGCCAAGTTTTCAGCGTCTGGGTAGATTGTCCCCTAACTACCAAATCTTCGTCCAACCGCCAGCAGCGTTCAAGCGAACCGTCAAGCATCGGTCGTTGCCATTGGTCCAGTAACTCGCAGACGTAGGTGCGATTGAGGCCTCGGTCTCGGACGGTACCAGGCTCCGCAGAGAGAACGATGATCATCTCCAGCCGCCTCAGTTTCTGTTTCTCTTCTTGAGTGGGCTGCTTGTTTGGTTTTTCTTCCTCGTCCTTGTTTTTTGGGGGAGGTGGCATTTTGGGCTGCTTGTAAGGTAGACCCAATAGTCGTAACTGAATCGAAACTTCAGAATCGTCGGCTTTGCGAATCTTCAAACGCGCCGGCCAACCCTCAGGAAGCGTGCAGATCAAATTGGTGAACTGGTTCGCTGTTTTGATCTTAACGCCTTCAAACTCCAGCATCTGGTCGCCCAACGCCAGCCCTGCTTTTGCCGCAGGCGAGTCGGTAGAAAGCGCAGAACAAACGACCCTGCCGCCACGGTCAGAGAAATTTGCGTCCAGGGTTCCATGTTCAACCAACTTGGTCGCCAGCAATTCGGGAATGAAGTTCTTGATTTGGTTAGAAGATATTGCATAACCCAATCCAACATTTACGCGGCCCCGATCTTGAAAGCTGCCGCGCCCGTTGATGCCGATAACTTCTCCTGACATATTGAATAGCGGACCGCCTGAATTTCCCGGATTGATCGAACTGTCAACTTGAATGCAGTTGCCGTAAACCAACTCGTTCTTTCCGGCACCCGATTGATATCGTTTCACGCCGCTGACGATACCCATCGTCACCGTCGGGTACTGATCTTCGGTCAGGATGAAGGGGTTACCCATCGCCAGCGCCCAATCGCCGACCCTCACGAGGTCCGAATCGCCCAATGGGGTATAAGGGAACTCAAAATTATCTCCATCGTCTTGGTTCGCAATCATTTGAATCAGCGAAACATCACCGCCGGGATCAGTGCCAATCAATTTCCAGCGATAAATCTTGTCGCCCGCCATCCCACCCCAACCTTTGACTCCCGCACCGACGATGACATGGTGGTTGGTCAGCGCGATACCCGTCGGCGTAATCACGACACCCGAACCGCCACCGCTCCGGTCTTCGTCGTAGATCGCGACAACACTGTCGATGACCTGCTCAATCGCACCGATGCGCTGTTGCTCAAAAGCGAGCACCGATTTCAGTTCCGCGTCGGTGAGCGCAGGGGGATCGGCACAGCTAATTTTTGCCCCGATTACGACACTAATTAATAGGGCAATTGAGAGGCACGGCGAAAAGTAAAATTGTTTCTTCATTCAAAACGCGCTTAAGGTTTGACAAATCTTGCATCGGCCCAGTCGGCGTGATCCGCTAAATCGAATTGCTCTCCCGGTTCCACAATCAACGTCACTTTTGCCATCCCTGAGATATCAACGTCGACTTGCTCCGGCGGAGTCTGACCGGTAATTCTGTGTGACCAGAGCTTAATCCCATCGGCATAGACGGACATCTGGCAGTCGCCGCGCCCATTAGTCTCCGCGTCGATGCCGGCGATTGTTTGGAACCTTTCGAAATTGTTGTCGTTGGAAAATTCAAGCCTGCAATACGAATGAGTGCCAATGCCTTTGCGATAAGTCTGCGGAGAAGATTTCTCGGAAGCCTGTAATCGAATCGGATTCGAGTCGACGCTGCGGTCACGTTGCCAGCCTCTTTGTGGCGCAAAGATTGAAGTCTGCTCGACCGTCAAAGGTTCCAAATTGGACAGGTAAACCAAGTTGTCCGATTGCACTTCTAATCGAACCACCGAAGACCAAGGGATCTCAATCGAGTGGTTGGAGGTGATGGCGAAAGTCAACGTCCCATTGTCTAAGCTTTGGATTTGTCCGTTGAGCACCGATCCATCGGTCAGTTCAATTTGAGTTCCCGCCAACGTCTTGAGACCCAAATCCGCCAGTGACACTGCGTTGACCTTCTCGATCCCGATCTTGCGAGATTTTCCATTGAAGTTCAAACCAAGCTTCCCCTGCCCCATGCCTTCAAAAATACCGGCAACCACTTTTTCCCCATCAGGCGTATCGACGACGACGAAGTCTTTGCTCTCGGATCGTTCGGCGAGTTGTTGTTTTACGCGCTGCGTTGGTTTGAAGACGACAGCGCGGATGAGGTCCAGTGACAACGCGTTGGTCAGTCCGGAAGCCGATGAAACCGTGGCGGTAGAATCTTGAATTTTGATACCGTTGGCGAAAATTTTGCCTTGGCCCGCAATGACGACTTCGACCGCACCGGGGGCAACGGTCGACATGTCCGTTTGATAAGCCACAATCTTTTGCAGCTGAGTCTCCGCGGGCACGCCATCGCCTGAAACAAAACCGTCAGCGGACACCGACTCAATCGTCGCTGAAGTCGACGATCCGTCGATCCATTGGATTTTAGATTGCGCTGAAACCAGTGCGCACGACATCCATCCCATCGTGACGGCGAAGCAGATCGGGATGCGACGGATTTTGGCGTGAGCAAAAAACAACATAGGATTAATCAATGACTGCGTTGAATATTGTGAGGCAGACGGAAATGTAAAATATATCTTACCAGTTTTAGCGGAGATGGGCTGAAAACTGATGGTCGGTAGACGGAAAATTTGCCGATCATTTTCAGTTCGGTGGACAATGGCACAACAATATTCGTGCTGATATCTAAATGGAAAAAAGATATCAGCCACACAATGCGGTAACACGTTGGTAACATTGGAACGCTATTCTTACTTCTGTAAATGTTGGGTGGACGCGAGGAACCAAATCTGGCGGGTTGCCTCTGTCAAACATAAAGACACTCCGGTTTGGCATTGTTCGACCATTAAGACCGTTACGCTCGACAATCAGCAGAACAAGAGCCACGTCATTGCCAATAAGCAAACTTTCGCGCCGCTGGAAAGTAGCTGGAGACATTCGATGTTGGGAACTGCGAAAGCCACTTTCAAAACGGGCGAAGCGGTCGTCACGATGGTGGCAAAGGATGCTCCCAAGAAACTGAAATGTGACGGATCGACTTTCGACAATGAACAGGCCGCCGAAGTTTTTCGTTGTTCCGACTAATATTGAAAACTGCTCAAAATAGTTTTACGAATCACCGCCGAATATTTTGACTCGCAAGCTGCCGTTGCGAAATCCTGTTACTACGACTTCGACGCCGTTGTCGACCATCAACCCGTTGTCCGTAACGACAGGCATCTCGGTATCGTTAATCCGCGCGTAGCCGGCAGGCTTGAGGGGGCCCACCGTGATGCCGGTGGTGCCCATTAATTCGTGCGACCGAGTTGCTGGCGCGGGGTTGGTTTTCTCAGAAGGAATGTCGAGGACTAAGCTGGGAAAACCAAAGGACCATTCGCGCAGAGCAACGGCAAACACACCGATAAAAATTGCCGAATCAAATGGGCCAGCAGCGCCAATTAAAAAAGTGCCGATCAACCCCAATACCAACGCCAAAACAAGAAAAGCCCACACTCCAAAATTGGACAACCAGCAGATTGTCAGTAGCCCGATAAAGAAAACGGTCGTGCGAAACATGGCTTGAGGAAGCCGAGCCTGTAGGTCGACCTCTAGTTTCTCAGCCGTCGATTTTGACCAAAGTCGATAGTAAAACAAGAAAATGGCCAGCGCACCGATCGACAGTGGTATATCAACCAACGGGATAAACGGGAAGTTGTCCATCATGTCTCTTGCAATGGCGCTCAGTCATCCTGCCCGTTGGCGGCTTCCATGTAGCGTTCGACGATGTCACGATATCGGGCCGGCAATTTTTCCTTGACCGCGTTGTTGGCAGGATCTCGACTGCGGTCACGCAACCGGCTCCAAGGGCTGGCCGGAGAATCGTCGTACGTTTTGACGACCGCTTGGCCGTTGGGATTACTGCTGCTGCCGCCCTGCTGGCTTTGGGATGAGGATGGCTTGGGCGATTTTGGTTTCTTTGCCTGTTGATCTTTCTGCCCGTCAGATGGCTTCGGCTTCTTCGAGCTACTGGCGCTGCTGGAAGCTTCCTTTTTTTCTTCTTCCTTGATCAGCTTGTTAAGCATGGCGACGATCTTGTCTTGCTGCTGTTGAGTCGATTTGTCAGTCTTAGCCAGCTGCAGACGCCGACGGGAATAGTCCATGCGGCGGTAAATATCCTCAAGTTTCCCCTCCTCAACGGCCTGCAACTCTTGCAGTTGCCTCCATGCACTGACCTGCATCCGCTCGGGAGCGTCGGGGCTTTCTTTGAGGAACTGCATAAACGACTTCATCGCGTCCTCTTTTTTTAACAGCCCTGTCTGAGCCAACCCGGTGAAGTACAGCGATGGGCCACGGTGAGCCGAAAAATTGGCAAGATCCCCTGACAGTTTCTCCAAATGAATAATTGCGTTCTCATATTGTTCGCTGTTCATTAACGTCCGGGCCAAAAAGAACGTCGCGTCGGCGGCTAAGAATTTATCTTCGGCTTGGGTCAGCGGCGTCAATAACCGGATCGCTTCATCGACTTCCTGCGCGTCTGAAGACTCCACCGCAACCGCGTAATCCGGATAGATTTGGATCAAGCCTTCTGTGACCGCGTCGGTGATGCTGTCATCGTATTGAGCAATGACGTCTTTGACTTCAGCACGTCTATCGGCGATTGTCTCCAGTCCATCGACATGCGATAGAAATGACTCCAACAGCTGAGCGTCAGCATCCGGATTCGGGTTGGCCGAAAACGCGTTGGCGGCCGATAGCGCGATCAAGGTCAACGCGGCAAGAGTCACCACCAATGTTGCGGCGATTTCTTGAGCACGTCGAATGCTTCGAATGCTTCGGAGGCGCTGAACCGGGGCATCTGTCACGGCAATTGTTGGGCGAGTCATTGTACGCATCCTATTTACTGTTTCTTCAAAATGGTATCGGTCATCTCAAGAATCTTCTTCTGCATCGCGGCAGCATTAGTGATTTCTTTTTCAACTGCCTCCACCAGCGCGGGTTCTTCACGCATGATCTCCAATTTTTTGGTGCGGCGATTCAAACGGCGCTGACGCATCCTTAATATTTTAAGTTCGGCCGATTTCTTAAGCAACGGTTGTTTCCCCCCGCCGCCGCCACCGCCCCCACCGCCGTTTTTCTTCTCCTGTTGGATCTTTTTGAGAGCGTCGAGTAGATCTTGGATGGTCGTCTCGATTTCTTTTTGAACCAGTTGAGTATAGGCGTCCGTTTTTTGCGATTGTAAAAGATCGGCGGCCGATGCCAACTCCGTTCGCAAGTCTTGAACGACTTCGGGAAATACGATGCTGGTCCCGTCTTCTAATAAGAGATCGTACGCCTGTTGGCCCAGTTCGCGGATCTCAAGTTCTTCCGTCGCTAAACGTAGGATTAGTAATTCGTCGCGTAAACGCACTTGCCCAAGGTTGGAACGTTTGTCTTCGATCTCGATCGTCATCACACTGGCGATATTTTGGCGGTCAAGCATTTCGCGGAACCGGGCCTCCAACCGCGCCAGTTTCTCTTCGTTGGTTTCCTCACGCAGCTGCGATAATCGTTCTTCGATCTCTTCCAACGCCTCTTCCATTTTCTTCTCGGCTTGCTTCTGTTGCTCCTGTGCCTGCTGAGAGTCGTTTTGCTGCATGTTGTCGGCTGCCTTCTGTTGGGCGTTGCCGGCCTGTTCCATTTGCTGCTGGCCAGGCTGTTTTGGCTGCTGGCCTTTGCCGCCCTCATCATTTTCAGACTTTTTAGCTTGAGGTGCTTTCTCCATCGCTTTGACGATGTCCATGGTTTTGTCGCGGTTGCGGCGCTGTTCTTTGGCCAGCTGCTCTAAAATTTCAGGAGGCAAGGACTCGATCCGGCGCTTCTCTTTTTCGAGTTCCGCTAGCGCCTTTTCAAGTTCATCCAATGCTTTTTCTTGCTGGCGTTTAGCATCGGCCGGTTTACCGCTGCCAAGTTTCTCTTCGGCGCGTTGCTGGCTTTTGGATGACTCTTGGAGTGCCTGTTGGCCGGGTTGGGGCGGCTGCGGCGGACTGCTTTGTGCTTGATCGCCCCCAGAAGGTTTGCCCGCCGATGGCTTTCCTGGGTCCGGTCCGCCAAGATGCTTTTTGAGCTTCTCTTGGACATCTGCTAACGCTTTATCCAGTTCTTCACGGGCACGTTGTTTCTTCTTCTCCAATTCTTGAAGCGCCTGTTGATTGTTTTGGGAAGGATCACCTTTGGAGGATTTTGCTTTTTCCAGTTCGGCTTGGGACTTCTTCAACGCTTCGGTCGCCTTCTCCACTGCCTTTGCCGCCCCCTCCAATTCCTTGATCTCCTTTTGATCGGGAACTTGCGGGGTTGCATCCCCGTTCTCTTTGGAAGGTTTCTTTTCGGCTGAGTTAGGTTTTGGATCGCCGCTTGCGCCTTTGGAGGGAGCTTCCTTGAAGGAACCATCAGGGTTCAGGTTCTTCTTCTGCCCACTGATATTCTGCTTCAACTGGTCGGTTTTCTTACGAATCTCAAATTGCTTGTCGGCAATTTTGTCAAGCGTTTTGATGTTGGCGTCCTGGTTCGCATTGGTCTCTTTGAGGACCTGGTTCTGCGCTTCGATCAGATTTTTAAGCGCCTTGATCTGAGCACCGACTTGCTTGGCCGCGTCTTCTTTGTTGGCGGCTTTTTCGGTGTCGCGTGTCGCTTTGCGTTGTTGCTGGAGCTGCTGTTGGACGTTCTTTTTAAACTCCTCGAGCATCGCGATTTCTTCTTTTGCGGAAACCGTCTTTTCTTTCTCGTTGGTCAACATCCGGATCAGCGATTCAAGAATCTCGACAACTTCATTGAGCTCTTTATCGGCTTCGTCGTACTTCTGTTCGTTGAGCAATTCACTGACTTCGTCCATCTTCTTAGTCAGCGAAAGCTCTTTGGATTGTTGATAGGTCTTGATCAACAGATCGGCTCGTTTGGCGTCCTTCTCCCGAATACGTTCGGCGACGATGGTGAATTTAGCTTCCAATTCCACCATTTTGCGCTGCACCAATTTCTGGCGAACGCCCAGTTCGGTCCGTTGATCAGACGCCGTTTCTTGAGCCTGACAGATCGACACAAATGAGCAGCAAATCAATATGAAAAACAAAAGATGTGAAAACCTCTGAAGTTTTAACCACTGAAATGTTGATCGGCAGAGCGTAAATCGAATGGCACTCACTCTAAACAAACCGCCATGACCTGTTAGCGGCAGGGCGCTAGCCGCTGGTTCGTCGCGTAAAGTTTTACCGATGTTTCTATTCAAGGCATCGCAACGTGCGGCTAGCGCCCTGTGGCTCAAACGAACCGGAATCTGGGCCAGCCAAAGTTCTGGTAGCATGCGCGAAGTCTGGAGAATCCGGCTACGTAGAGACCGGATGACTTCCAATGGATTTGTCGGACTATTCATCGAAAATATCCTTGGCTTCGGTTTCATCGGTGATGGTTTGGTTTGCTTTGATTTTGTTAATACCTGCACCGATACTATCAGTCGTACGTTTGACTTCCAGCATCTCATTGAGGATTTCTTGGAAGGTCTCGGAATTATTCATTGCGTCCAAGATCTTTTTCATCGCTTCGAGCACCTGTTGTTGTATCGCAATTGTCTGATTTACCGCAACGTCCAATTCATTTTGATCCGCTTCGACCCGGCGGCAGTTATCCATCGAGCGCGTGGCGACGGCGATCAATTCTTGATCCAAGCTGCGGATAGGGCGAATGATCTTTTCATCGAATCGCTTCTCAATCCGTTGGGATGGCATCAGTTCGTTTTCGGCTTCGTCCAAACGATTGTTCTTTACTTCCACCAAGAAATCCTCAAACCGGTTGGCGATCCGGTCGATCGAAGTTCCAACGCCTTTTTGATCACGGATCATCGAAATCATTTTCGATTCGCGCTGGCTGTGAAATTGCTCGATGCCGACGCCCGGCTCGGGCACGCTGGCGGCAACCGCTTCGATCTCAGCCGTGAGTTCCAACTGAGCCTGGTAAATTTGTTCGAACGCTTTGCGTTGTTCGATTTCGCGTCGCAGCAGGTCCGCGCGAAGCTCTTCTTCGGAAACAACACGCAGAAGAAATTCCTGTGACGCGCTGACTCCCGGTGTTTGCGGGCGCGTGTCTTCGGCGCTGACGTTCATCCGCAAGCTCATCCCCGGTTGCAATGGCAGCGTCTCCAATTGCAATACTCCGACGTCTTTGGCGGAGACCGCGGGACGCTCCTGTGGCAATCCGTTGAAGTTAATTTGTTTGACCGTTTCCGCATCGTCGTCGCCCATTTTCCAGCGACAGTCAAAGAACATTTGGTTCAGTCCGTAGTCGTCAATCGCTTGAAAGGAAACCGGAATGATCGCGCGCGGCGTTACTAAACCGCTGATCCCCAAGAGATCTGCCCGTAATTTTGGCGGATTGTCTTCTTTGATCGTGATGGCGAATTTTGCGCGACGCAAATTTTCCAATCCGCTTTCATCAATCAGCTTCAGTTCGTAATCGCCGCCGGCAAGTTCATTTGAGCTGCCGGTTTCGGGAATGGTTATTTCGAAAGCCCGATTGTTCGAAGTGGTAATTGGAATTTTGGTTTCCACTCCGCCGGCGACAAGGCGGACCGAATCCAGCGGTTTGTTCGTCGTGGCGGCAATGTTGAGTGTGCTGCCCTGAAGTACACCATGCGGTCCGTTGCCAGAAAGCGCCTCGGGTGCCAGTCCCGTGTACTCGGGCAGTGTGACGTTGAGCTTCAAATCAACGACAGCCGGTGGTTCCACATAGTCAACTTCGACCCAGCCGGTCGTTACGCCGTTGGCCGCACTGGCACGGAAGCGGAATTCATTGGTGACGTTGATCTCGAACACGCGCTGACGTCCGTCCAGTTTCCCGGTGCGCTGCATGGGGTAGATCGTGCGATTACCGCTGGCCCCTTCGACTTCGAGGTCGACTTCTACGTCGGTGACCGCAGAGTCCTCGGTGATGGTGACGATTTGTTTATGCTTTGAACCAAGCGGCAGCAGCATTCTTCCGTCCTCAGCCCCTTCGATCACCAAGTAGGTGGGCTGCGGCCATTGCCGGTCGGTCAGCATAATATTTCGGCTGAACCAAGTCCCAAAAAATTGGCTGATCAAGATCCCAAGCCCCAATGCCGCCAACAGAAACACACCGCCGCCCAGTAGGCCTAGGTCTCTGGCGTGTTCTTTGTGGTTGAGCGTCTGGCCGAAGTCGATGGATTGTGCTTTGGCGATTCCGGATTCAATGGTTGCATCGACCAGCTGTGGAGAGGCTCCGGTGGCGGCGAGGTCGGTCTCGCGAGCCAGTTGAAGTGACGCAAGAATTTTTTCTTTGGTCCCTTCGTGTTTTTGTTCGACTTGATAGATCAGTGCGTCATCGGACATCCGCGTCAGCAGCGGTTTGATGACTTTGGTGTAGAAGAAGTAGATCGAAACGGCGCCCATGAGGACCAGCAGAATCGCGCGTTGAGCAAAATCCATTTCGAAGGTGCGGTCGATGATGATATCGGCGACGATCAATCCGCAAACGATCAGCAGCCAGCGACCGAGCCCATGGACCGTCAGCCAACCTGTGAGTTTGCGACGCAACCCATCGAGCTTTCGTTCGATGATGCTTGGTGAGGATTGAGGTGATGAGACCGATGTCATTTATTA
>CALDEW010000376.1 GCA_937942355.1 uncultured Pirellulaceae bacterium
GACCAATTCGTTTTTGAATTTGTGGCCGTTCATGGGCAGGCTCAGTTCGCGCGCCATGCCGTGGCGGTCAAGGACCAGCGTCTGCGAAGGGACTTGCAGCGGCGCGGCGAGTTCCACGTCTTCGAAGTGGCTGTTGAGGAAGCTTTCGATCCGTTTGTCGATCGGAGCACGATATTCCGAAAGCAGTCGATTCTTTTCTCGCAGGTTCTCAAGCAGACTGCCCGAAAACTGAGCTAACTCGTTGTCCGCATCTTCATCGTCGGCGGTGACCAAACCCGCCGAGGCCAGTTGCAGGGCGATGTAGCGCCGGAGGCTATCGCGTTTTTCTGAGTCGTTCCAAGCCTCGCGATGCCATCCCAACGCTCGTTCAAGTTCGCGGTTTTGTGATTGCGTATGCTTTGGCATGGTTTCCCCCGTTCGAATTTTGAATATTTGAACCCTAAGATTACCAGATTTCAAAATTCTCTTCATTGAGAAAATGGTGATGGCGGTTTCACCATCCTCAGCGCCTGTTAACGGTGGTTAATCAGATTTAGATGCGGCAGGTCCCGTGGGCAACTTCGGTCTTTGATCCGTAGGGCCGGTTCCTACCGGCCGAGCCAAACCATTGCCCAAGACGGCCGTTAGGAACCGGCCCTACGCGCGGCAGGTATCAATCTTCCAACGAATGATCACTCGGGAAGTGCGACCTGTCGGATTCAAGGTAGGTCGAGAGGATGACCTGCGCGGCAATTTTGTCGAGGCTTGCCTTCTTCTTTTTGCCCGACATGGAACTGGCGCTGAGCATCTCTCGCGCCGCGGCCGTGGTGAAACGTTCGTCGATCCAATTCACTGGCAACGATGTTGTCTTGGCGACCCATTGCCCAAACTTAACGGCTTGGTTGGATTTCTTGCTGGCTTGTCCGCTGGTGTGAAGCGGCAGGCCGACTACCCAGCCGACCAACTCTTCACGCTGGGCGAGCCCTTGGAAGAACTCTGCATCGAGATCCGGGCCTCGCACTTGATAGGTCTCCAGCGGACTGGCCCAGGTTTGGCTGGGGTCGCTGATGGCGATGCCGATTCTCACGGTGCCGAAGTCAATCCCCGCCAGCCGGCCCGCAGAGGGCAGGGGAGTTGTATGCGGATGAGGTTTCGGTGCATCAGGTTCCATAAGCGTAACGTAGTAGATCTTGTAAAAAAATCCATGTGCCGTTGGTTTGGTTTTTAGTAGGCCGTACCAAGCCGGTAGGTGCAGTTACGGCAGGCGATGCCATTGAAGCATCCATCTGTTCAACCGTCCAAATTCAAATGCTGGGCCACCAAATGCCGGGCCACCAAATGCCGGAACAGCGCCGACCGTCATTAGAAGTTGAACAACCAAATGTTGGTTAAGAGCTTCCCAAATAGTCGGTGTCAAAGTTAGGTCGGTCGGCTCGGTCCGGCCTACCTGCTACCGGCTAAAGCAGGTCTTTCCACTCTCGTTTCTCAAGTTCGGCGACGACCTGTTTGATCTTTGCTTCGTCCTTTTTGGTCGCGACCAGCGTCGCGTTCTCGGTTCGCACGACGATGCAATCCTCTAAACCAACGGTCACAATTAAATGGTCATCATCGCCATAAACGAGCGTACCCTTGGTGTCCACCGTCAATGATTTTCCGACCAGCGTGTTGCCGTCGTCATCGACGCCTTTCTGACGTGGCACAGCGGTCCAGTTCCCGAGATCGTCCCATGAAAACGGTGCTTCCACGACCAAAACGTTGTCGTAATTTTCCATCACGGCATAGTCAATCGAAGTTCCCTTGATGGCAGTGAACTCGGTTTCCAGCGTTGTGTCGAAATCGTCAGTACCGATCGAAGCGGCGATCTTTTGGATGTGAGCGTACATCTCAGGCTGGTGTTTTTCCAACGCCTCGAGAATCGTCTTCACTTTCCAAACAAAGATGCCCGCGTTCCAATAAAACGTGCCGGCAGCTAAAAATTCAGCTGCGGTTTTGGCGTCCGGTTTCTCGCGAAAACGCGCCACTTCAAACGAAGGAAACTTGGCGCCCTCAATCGAATCGCCCGAGCTTTCAATGTAGCCAAACACTTCGGCCGGGTAAGTCGGTCTGATTCCAAAAGTCACGATGCGCGTCGGATCGGCTTCGACCAAATCTGCGGCGGATTTAAGCGCCGCTTGAAAGACATCGTCAGGAGAAATCACGTGATCGGCCGGCATCACGACCATGGTCGCGTTGGGATCTTTGGCCGCCACCCAAGCCGCCGCCAGACCAATGCAGGGAGCCGTGTCGCGTTTGGCGGGTTCTCCAATGATGGATGATTTTGGGATGTTGGGCAGTTGCTCCGCGATCGGATCCACCAAAATTTGATTGGTTACGATCATCAAATTTTCCGCCGGACACAGACCCGACAAACGGTCGACGGTGGATTGGATCATTGAACGATCGCCCGCCAGTTTCAACAATTGCTTGGGCGTTTGTTTGCGGCTGGCCGGCCAAAACCGAGTACCGGCTCCGCCGGCCATGATCATTGCGTGCAGCATTAGAAAAGTTCCCCGAGTAAATTAAAACGGATTATTGAAGGTAGGTTTCAGCGGTGATTTTAGCAGGGAAATTTTCGTCCGCGTCGATCTTCTGCTTCAGCGCTCGACTGTCGGGCGCAAACAGTGGGCTGATTTCGATCAGCGTATCGGCGGCTACCTCGACGCCGCATTCGGACAACCATCGCGTATGCAGGTCGCTGATCGCCGCTTTGACGTGGTCAGGAGTTTCGGCAGTCGCCGGTGGAGCGTTCTTCACAGCGTTGAATCCGTCGGCGGGATCGACTTCGCAGATGATCGCGTTCTGAGCCGATGGAAGCAGGTCGAAAATGAACTTTTCGAATTTGACTGCATTGTTCTGTTCTGGTTTCACGCTTTGGCCATCATTGTCGACGAAAGCAACCTTTTTATGAGCTCTGTGGAACGGGAGCGAGCCGGCAGTCTGGGACATGCGGTCAAAGAAATCTGTTTTGAAAATGTGGACGGCGATACTGCCAGCCCAGAGCTTCAAAGACCCATCCTCGTTGGTTTCACGAGCATTCTCTTCGGGAAGGTCGCTGTATTCGATCACTTGGACTTTGCCGTCAGCGCTGACCACGTTGCCGACTTTTTGCAACGGATCATTTTTGCGAACGACCTGCGACGTCATTTCTGATCCGCTTTGAGCGTGGTAGCCCAACAGCGCGGGATCACAGACTTGGACCAGAGGATTGTCGATTTGACCGTAGAAGGCATGCTCAACGCCGCGTTTTTTCATGTCAGCCAACGCGCCGCTCTTCTCAAGCGCAAGCAGTGCCCCGCCGTGTCCGTCGGGGCTGACAAAGATCTTTCCTTTTTCTTCCAGCAGCAGTTTTCCTTCACCGTCCACCGCCGGCATCACGCCCTGACAGAAGATCATCACATCGTCGGGGTTGAATCCAAAATAGTTCTCTTTCGTCAGGTACTCGATCGTTTCTTCATGCGTCGGTGGGCTGGTCATGATGTACAGCGGGATCGTCGATCCGAATTGCTTGGCCCGTGCCATGACTTTTTCGATAAAGATCTGGAACAGCGAGTTCGCGCTGATCGGTCCGATGGGGTACATGCCCTTGGGATGGTCGAAACCCAAACGGCTGCCTTGGCCACCGGCGACGATGATCATGGCGACCTTACCGCCGGATAATAGTTCGGCCCCCGATTGATAGGCGGCTTCAAAGGATGCTTCGTCCGCGAAGTCGGCCAACGTGATCGCAGGAGGTACCGTAGACTTGGCTGCCAGTTCTCCCCAATGAGATTCTGTATCTTTGGATTGATACAGTTCGTTCAACTGCTGGAGATCGAAGCTCTCGATTTGGGCGGCCAGTTGGGCCTGTTGGGACGCATCAAGTTGATCCCAAAATTGGAGAACGTGAGTTTGCTGAAAGGGCTCTAGCTGAGCCGTTAATTGTTCAAGTGATGGAGTCGCCACGATGGTCCTTATGCTGCCGTTTGCTTAGGGGAAAGTTTGTGAGGAAAGTGTTTCACTGGGCGCAGATTTTATCAGAGATCCCGCCAGAGAATAAGCATCGGTAGATGAAGGCCAAAACTTCATTCTACTAGGCCATTTCTCCTATCCGCCGCAGCATTTCAAACGTGAATATTCCCGCTTGGTGCCCATCGGAGAAGTGAATATTGTAGGCGTAGTTTCCTACCGGATGCATTTTCTCAATCATCAGCGGGCGTGCCTCAGCGGCTGACAACACAGGCAGCGACGAAGTTGGCGCTTTCACGGGTTTGATCCGTTCTTCATTGCACCCGGCGCACTGGCAGTTATCTCTAAGCTTTCGAAACGGGACGGTTTGCTGAACACCGTCGCTCCACAGGATCACCAATTCGCGATTTTCAGTTGTGCTCAGTTCGGTCGGTTGCATCGTTTGTTATTCTGTAAATGGCTATCGTTGGTCGATAAATCGGCGGCCTTTGGCTTCAAAACGCGGCAACATGTCAGTCGCCACCGTCTCAACATCGACTCGCAACCCCAGCCGAATCTGAAGTTGCTGGGCTAAGTCGGCTGATAAATCTTGAGGGGACTCGATTTCGATTTTCAGCTGATCCATTTCGCCAGATCGAAACGCAGTCAAGCGATATTCGGCAACCTCGGGAAACGACCGAATGATCTGTTCAATCGAAGACGGGAACACATTCACGCCACGAATGATCATCATATCATCGGTGCGTCCCAGCACACCCCCGTGCAAAAACAGAAACCCGGCGTCAGGATAGTTGCACGGCCGCACCAGGTCACCCGTGCGATAACGCACCACGGGGCAGCCGTTTCGTTCTAGCGTCGTCAGCACCAACTCCGCCAACGGGCCACTTTCGGCGTCGGCGAAATCGGGTAGTTCTGATCGCGCGATAACCGATTGGTCTTCCAGCGAAATGACTTCTGCGAAACACATTGTCTCGTTCACGAACAGGCCTTTATTGTCAGCGTCGGGAAATCCCCATGGGCCGACTTCGCTTGCCCCGGCGTGGTCGATCACGGTCGCCTTCCACGCGGTTTCAATTTTCGATCGGATGGCGGGCACCGATCCGCCGGGCTCTCCGGCGACGATGATTTTCTTCACCGCGGTTCGAGTTAGGTCGATGTCAATCTGATTGGCAACTTCGGCCATGTGCAGTGCGTAACTGGGCGTGCAAAAGATGACCGTTGCCGCGATGGACTGGATCATCTCCAGCCGCGCTGCGGTTGAAAGTGCACCGGTGGGTGCCACCATCAACCCCCGGGCGATCGCCGCGTCGAAGGCGCTCCAAAATCCGATGAACGGTCCGAAACTAAACGCCATCACAGCACGATCCTTCCGTCCGACATCGGCCGCGTCCAAAACATATTGCCAGCCTTCGATCCAGTGTTGCCAATCCTCTGCGGTGTCCAAAACCATCATAGGGGTTCCGCTGGTACCGGAAGTTCTATGCAGCCGCGTGTATCGGCCGGGCTTGTAAGTCAGGTTCGCCGCGAACGTTCCCTCACCCATCAGTTCCGATTTTGTGGTGAAAGGTAATTCGTTGAAACGTTCCGGGGTGACCGATCGAAGGTCCACCCCCGCAAACTTCTGGCGGTAGAAAGGATTGTCCTTCAGCGTGGTTCGCACCATTAATTCCCACGCCTGCTGCTGGGTCTGTCTGAGCAGGTCCAACGGAAGCGCAAGCTGGAATCCCCGACTACGTTTGTCGATTTCTGTGTCGTGGAATCCGGGCATGGGCGAGTGTCAGATTGATGTGGCGATAAAAAAAAGGTTATTGGCGCTCATGTCAGCGAACACCAAAATTTACTTGCAAAGCGAAATCCCGCAAGAGAAGATCAAGATAACGTTGTTTCGCGATTAATGTCACTTTAATTGGCGACCCGCGCTACCCGACATCGCAAAGCTCATTTGGCGGGCGAGGATCGAGCCAGAAAGAAAACGAGAAAACGTAAAATTGATTCGATCTTGCGGGCGAAGAGTCATTAAAATTTGGCGATGCCGTTTTCAGCCCAACATATCAAAGCCGCCCGACTGCATTTGCAGAAGAGCGATCCGACGATGAAGAAGATCATCAAAAAGGTCGGACCCTTCACCGGTAAAACTACTCGCAACCGATTTGCGGCGCTGGTGAAGTCAATTGTCTCTCAGCAAATTTCCACAGCCGCGGCGCGGACGATCCTTGGCCGGTTGCATGAAGCGGTGGTAGAGAATCCCGGTCCTACGTTCTCAGTATCGCCAGAGGATTTTGCCGGCATGACCGCCGATCAACTCAGGGCCGCTGGTTTGTCGAAGCAGAAAGCGACTTACGTTTTCGATTTGGCGGAAAAGGTCAACGACGGAACGGTCGACCTCAAAAACATCCATCGGCTGAATGATGAGCAGGCGATCGAAGCCTTGGTGTGCGTCAAAGGCATTGGACGCTGGACGGCTCAAATGTTTCTGATGTTTTGCCTGGGGCGCTTGGATATTTTGCCGGCGGATGATCTGGGGATTAAGAACGGGGTGAAACGGGCTTACGGTTTAGAAGAACTGCCAACGCCTAAAGAGGTGAATGAGATTGGCGAAGTTTGGCATCCTTATGCTTCGGTGGCCAGTTGGTATCTTTGGCGGAGTTTGGAGGCGCCCTAGGGGCGATTTCGAATTTTTAATTTGTAATTTCGAAAATCAGAAATCAGAAATCAGAAATCAGAAATCAGAAATCAGAAATCAGAAATCAGAAATTCGAGATTCGAGATTCGAGATTATTAAAAATTAGAAATTAAAGCACGCTGATAAACTCTTAATCATCCCCCCGATCCTTCCATTGATAGATGTTATAAGCGTCGGGATGATAGGATTGCCCCTCTGCCGGCAAACGATTCTCAATCTCCGCAGGCGCAGGCCCCGTAAACCACATGCGTGGCTTGGTTTCTTTTTCACCACGCAACTGCACCAGCGGAAGATCATTCGCCTCGGCAGCCGCCATCGCTTTTGACGCCTTGGAATTGGGATCGTTCAGGTCGCCAAAATGAACCGCATCCGACGGACAAGTCGCCGCACAGGCCGGTTCCATCCCTTGGTCAATTCGGTGATAACAGTTGTGGCACTTCACCGCTTGATTAGCGACGGGGTCAATGTAAATCGCACCGTAGGGACAAACCTCAACGCACGTGCCGTGACCGCAGCACTTTTCATAATCCACCGTTACGCTACCGCCGGCCGCTTTGCCCAATGCCCCACACGGGCACGCCTTAATACAAGGAGCGTCTTCGCAATGCTGACACGCCATCGGCAAGAACATACGAGCTACTTTCGGATATTCGCCAACGTCCTTGAAAAACGTTTGCCGAATGAAGTTACCCAAAGGAACGTCGTTCTCCGCCTTGCAAGCCACTTCGCACCCATGGCAACCGAAACAGCGGCGCGTGTCGATGAACCAGCCGTACTTCTTCCCGTCATCGGGGGCCTGCATTCGTTCTTTCCAGTACTCCTCAGGCTGGAAAAGATCCGAACTGGTTTCGGTCGCTGTCTGACCTTTCGCCTTTGTCGGTTGGCTTGCTAAACCAGCCCCGCCCACGGCAACTGCCGTTGCTGCGGCACCCAAAAATTTTCGTCGATCAGGCGACTGCCCGGCGGCCTTTTGCGGATTGGCAATAGCAGGTTCCGAGGAAGAGGCGTCGTCCGTTCCAGCAGAGTCATTCTTGGAGTTACGATCGTGGTTTTGCGATGGCTGGGAACGCTTCATGGGCTGAATCATCCGAGGAGTAGAGACGAATTTTATAACGTAAAAATATCTCAGTGGCCTCAACATTTCAACCCGGGCGACGCTTTGACGGAGCGGACGATAACCGTAGCGGCAGGAGCTCACTTGGTTCACACAGATGAGTCGCAGGGCGTTAGTCGCGGGGGGGCGGGGCCTTTGCCAGACGGCATCGCAAAAATATTACTCAACGAACCAGCGGCTAGCGCCATGCCGCTAACGGAGCACGTTGTTGCGCCTCAAGTATGTAACATGGGGCTTACGCCCTTCCGCTACCAGCTGGGGAAATCGTATTCGGGGTTATCGGGTGAAAAATCCTCGTCGGTCAATCCGACGTTAATCTGCATGTCGACGTAGAAATAACGTTCCAACAAAGGAGGCTTCTCACCCGGTTTCTCCGGCCACAAATACCCTTCGTAACCCACCAGCACATCGCGTCCCTGATCAAGATAGATCTTCGAAATGTGATGCGAGAAATAGTCGCGCTCGATTGGGTGCACGACTTGAATCATCGTGCACGGGCGGTTGTCGACCAGAACATCTCGGGTAATGGTGACTTCGCATTCATCATGCTCTCGATCTTTCAAACCGAAGGCTTTCATCTTTGCAATCAGGTTCTTAAACCCCACTTCAAAAATCGGATACCGATTCCCTTTCATGGCAACGATGCCGCGCGGGTCCAGCAGAAAACGTTTGAGATTCATCATCCCGGTTGTATGAGCGATCAAACGACCATCGTTTTGACCATCAATCCAAATGACTTCTTGCCCTTTAATCTTGTTCGGCTTGAGCATCTTCAAATACACACTCAGCGGCGTATCTGCCGTTTCAGAGGTGTGCGCGTGTCGAATTTTACATTCCATGCATTTCTCAGGTCGAAGCTTACCACTAATCCGAACTTGACTCACGATTTTGGCCGTGTAGTCGCGAATGGATTCATCAATCCGGATGAACCCTTCATCAGCCAATGCCAATAAAGGGTCTATGGGATGTTCGGCATTTTCAACCTTTGCATTACTGACCATCGCAACAATTCTGTCGCCGAACCTGTCAGCATCGTCGCCGGAGCCGACCGGCGCAACTTCCTGTTCGATGGCCATCTCTTTCAACTCTGCATCCGATCCGGGGCTTCCAAGTTGAGACGCCAGGATCACGCCCATCAAGAGAAAAAGGCAAGCCACGACGATCGGCCATAACTTTCGCGGCCTTCGACGGAGCCCAACTTTCTTTGTGTTGTTTGCGTCCCCGTCGTGAATTTGGTTCTGCGATGTCGTCTGATCCGCCTGCGCAGCGCCAGAACTTTCCTGAACAGGAGTTTTATGGCTATCAAAAGAATCTGTCATGGAAGCAAGTGGGCCGGCGGCAAAGAGGCAATGGCGTAATGGGCGTGATGGTTCATTTTATCCGATTGCTCGCCGATATGTAGTAGGCCACATCGGCATTAGGTCGTGCAGCATTAGGCCGTACAGCATTAGGTCGTATCAATCCAATCGTGGCAGCAACGGCTGTGGCGCGTTGGAAACCTACTTCTTCATCCAGTCCTTGCGTTGACGTGAACTTGGAATGTCCAGCTTTTCACGATACTTGGCAACGGTGCGTCTGGCCACGTTGAACCCCATCACCTTCAATCGGTTCATGATCTCGGAATCGCTGAGCGGTTTCTTTTTGTCTTCGTTTTCGATCAGCTTCTGGAGTTCCAGCCGGATCGTGTTCCAAGCAATATCTTCCCCGTCGTCGTTGGTCGTGCCATGTACAAAAAACATACGCAGCGGCAACACTCCTCGGTCGGTTTCCAAATACTTATCATCCACCGCGCGACTGACCGTCGTTAAGTGAACGCCGACTTTTTCTGCAATCTGCTCCATCTTCAGCGGCTTCAGATACTCTTGGCCGTTGTCCAAAAAATCGGATTGATATTCAACGATCTCCTGAGCCACTTTCATCAGCGTGTTGCGGCGTTGTTCAATTGACTCGATCAAGAATTGTGCTGAAGCGATCTTCTTTTTGATGAAATCTTTTTCTTCAACCGAAGCACTACCGCTTTTCAAAACCTTGATGAAGTGATTGCTGATGTGTAAGTTGCGTTGCGGCCCCTCGTCCATCTTCACGACGTAGTTGTCATCTTCGTCCTTCTCCAGCCACAGATCGGGCCGCACCGTCTGGACGTGGCTATCGATGAAATGGCTGCACGGCATGGGATCCATCCGCCGAATCTGAGCCCAAGCGTCGTTAATCTGTTCAATCGACAGGCCCGTCACCTTCTCAATCGACGGCAATCGGTTGAACTGTAAATCTTCCAAGTGATCCAAAATCAGCGTCCGGACATGCTGATAGTTGGGAATCTCAGATGACAACTGCATCATCAATCGCTCCCGCAACGTCCGCGCCGCTACGCCCACCGGTTCAAGATCTTGCACATGGGCCAGCGCCGTTTCGGCCATCTCCTCTTCCTCTTCACCCGCACCAGGCGAAAGCAAATCGGACAGGCTTGCACGAAAGTACGCGCCGTCAGCAGCGGACAAAGTCGACACAATTCGTTCGGCCAACTTCAGCACGCCCGGTTCGAGGTCCCGCTCATGCAGCTGCTGAAGCAAATGGTCATGCAGCGTTTCGCTACGCGTGGCGACGTTGGCCATCATGTCGTGCTGCCGGTCGCTGCTTTCCTGAATGCGATTGGCAGACATACGAGGCCGTTCGTCGAAGAATTCGGGGTTCTCCCGATCCAGATTCAGCAGCCGCTCAAAATCGTCGGCGCTGCGTTGGGATTCCTCAATCACCAGCTCTTTTTGCTCGACGTCTTTCTCTTTGATTTCCTTCTCAGGTTTCTCATCGTTCTCAGGTCCGTCCGACAGCAACTCCAAAACCGGATTGTCGATCAATTCCTGTTCAATCTTCTCATCGAGTTCGGCTTGCGCAAGGCGTAGGATCTCCATGGACTGGAACATCCGAGGAGACATCGTCTGCGACATTTTCTGCTGCAGGTTTTGGCCGAAAGAAAATTTCATGAGCTGACAGAATTTTGGAGAACGAGATAGAGAATGATTTGGATCGTAAGTTGTTTTGGTGAATTGCTTTTGTTCGCTACCACAAAGCCTACCATTTCATCGGAAATTTCAAGTAGCGAAAACACTTTTGAAGAATACGATCATTTCTTCTACTTCGCAGCCGAAACTTTTGCGAAACGATTTCATCTTGCGGTCATTCCGCCGATTATAACAGTAAATCACAGCGGGTTAGCTACGAATTCCAGCTGAAGGAGTTTCGAATTTAGCTTTGGTGCGTCAATAAAGTCGGAATTCGTGAAGTATTTGCCGCCGATTCGATTTCCATCAAAACCATGGTCGACAGCAGCCCGTTTATGTTCGGGGCTAACGTGGCGTCTGACCGGTTCGTTCCGGCTCAAGAAAAACGCTTCAGCTTCATAAAGGCCGTCGTCCCGAGATTGCGTCGGCCAAGATCTCTTTATTGGTGTATTCGAGGATGCTGCCAGTGGTGATGCCACGGGCAAGTTTGGTCAGACGAACTTTTGAATCGGCCAATTGGTTGGAAATATACAACGCCGTTCCGTCACCTTCGACCGTTGGATTGGTCGCCATGATGACCTCTTCAAATTCTCCTTCCGCAACCCGGTCGACCAATTGTTCGATCGTGAGCTGTTCAGGGCCGATGTTTTCCAAAGGCGCTAACCGACCAAGCAGCACGTGATACAGACCTTTGTAAGTTCCCGATTCCTCCAGCGCCATCAAGTCACGCGGCTGTTGAACGATGCACAACGTTTTTTGATCGCGCTGACTGTCGGAGCAGATCCGACATTTTTCTGATTCCGCCAGATTAAAACAAACGCTGCAATAACGTACGTTCTCACGCACGGTGCGAATCGAATCAGACAACGCAAACGCTTCTGTTTCAGGCACGCGCAGCAAATGATAGGCCAACCGTTCCGCAGACTTTTTGCCGATACCCGGAAGACGAGAAAGCTGCTCAATCATGTGAGACACCGAATCGGAGAGTTCCATGTTTGCTCAGTTCCCACCGCCAAGGAATTTCTTCATCATGTCTTCCATGTTCTCCGGCAGCGGCAGGTCTTCGGTGACCGCCTTCATCTCTTCGGCACGGAGTGCGTTAACTTTTTCAACCGCAGCATTGATTGCGGCCGGCAACAGATCTTTCGCCATTTCAAGATCCTGCGACTGAGTCAGCACGTCGTCAAATTCGACGCTCAGGATTTCGCCGGCACCGCTGGCGTGAACGGTCACCATACCGCCTCCGCTGGTGCCAGAGACGCGCATCGTTTTCAGCTTCTCTTGCATGGCTTCCATCTTCGGGCCCATCGTTTTGGCCTGATTTAAAATGGAGGCGATATTGCCAAGTCCTTTAAACATAGGTGATCCTTAATTTCTTCGATAGAAATCTGTAATTTCGCAGTCAAACAAATCGACGGCTTCTTTCACAAATTCATGTTCTTGTAATTTTCTAATTTGCTGAACCCGCGACAGCTTCGGCGCAGCGGCTTTGGCAACCGGTTGGTTCTTGGATGCCACGAAGTCAATTCGAATCGTTCGTCCGGCTATTTCGCCCACCGCCGATTCGATCTTTGATTTGCGATCCGGTTTTGAGCACATCGTCGTATTGTATGCATCGACTAAAGTCACGACCATCTTGCCATCGACCCATTTTATCTGCTCGAAATTCGACGCCATATCGGCCGTCATATCCGTCAGCTGCGCCAACGCGCTACGATATAAGGTTACCGGGTCGCCCTCCGAATCAACGCCGTTGGTTGGAGTGCTGTCAGATTCGGATTGCTCATCGGCGACAATTTGCGGATCGGTTGATTCGGCGGATTCGGTTGATTCGGCGGATTCGGTTGACTCCGCCACGAGCTTGGCTGCCGGTTGGGGACTCGGAGGTTCGACGGTATTTTCTGTAGAAGATGGCGGGACCTTTTGAGACGCAACCGCGACGCCAGCGATTGCGGTCGACGCAGCGGCAGTGGTTGTCACCGCTGCCGCGATCGCAGCACCGTTGGATGTGGGATCACTTACTTTTTCCGGCTGTTTTTTTTTTGGAGCCTTGTTAGGTGACTCTTCTCCAGCGGCTCCAGATTGAACGATCACATTGCCGGCGGTGGACAGCGATTTAATCAGTCCCGAGATAGAATCGACTTGTTCCAATCCGCAGATTCTAACGGCCGCAACCTCCAGCAGCGTCCGGCCGTGAAGGCTGGCTTGCATTCGAACAATCGCATTGTCCAAGACTTGCACGATCGACAAAATGGTGTCCAGCCCAAGACGATCGCCGTGCGTTTTGAGTTCAGGAATATCCGCCCCCGTACAGTTGAGCAACGTGTCTTCATTGCATCCAACACGCACCGCCATCATGTCTCGAAAATAGCCCAGTAACTGCCCCGCCAATTGCCCCGCATTGACGCCCGAACTGAGGTTCTGATGGATCAACGACAGTGTGCCATTGGTGTCTCTGGCAACCATCGCCGTAGCGATTTCAGTGATGCGCCCAATGTCCGTCGTACCAAGGAGCTGATGCACTTCTTCGATAGTGATCTCATCGCCACAGAACGAAAACAATTGTTCCAGCAGCGATTGGCTGTCGCGCATGGAACCGTTGGCTCGCCGCGCCAGCAGTTGCAACGCTTCGTCGCTGGCGGTGACGTTTTCGGCTTCGGCAATTTCCTTCAGACGCTCCGAAATTTTGTCGGTCTGTACGGGAGAAAAATCAAACCGCTGGCAGCGCGACAATACGGTGATCGGGATCTTCTGAGGATCCGTTGTGCAGAAAATAAACTTCACGTGCCCCGGCGGCTCCTCCAACGTCTTCAGCAGCGCGTTGAAGGCTTGCTGAGTCAGCATGTGGACTTCGTCGATGATGTAGATCTTGAATCGGCTGCGACTGGGACGCACCGCCACGTTGGAACGCAGCTGGCGAATTTCGTCGATACCGCGGTTGCTGGCTCCGTCGATCTCCAGCACGTCCACGTCTTCGCCAACGGAGATCGCTTGGCAAGTGTCACATTCGTTGCAAGGTTCGGTGGTCGGGCCTTTTTCGCAGTTGAGGCATTTGGCAAAAATTCGCGCCGATGAAGTTTTGCCGACTCCGCGAGCCCCGGTGAACAGATACGCATGGCCGACGCGGTTTTGGTTGATGGCGTTGGAGAGCGCGGTGGCGATATGGCCTTGTCCGACCAACGATTCAAACGACTGCGGACGGTAACGCAGCGCAACGACCTGGTAGCGATCGTCTTGGGGCGGAGAAGCGTCGGGCGAATTCATAGACTCACTGGCGTTGGGCGTAAACTGAAGTCAGGCGCAAAATTGACGCCTCATGACAGCCCGGATTTTACTCGATGTTGGCCGTCGGGAAAACCGCCGGGCTGTATTTGCTGACGCGGTTAGAAAGGGAATCGAAATCAAATTGGCGGAAATCGTTTGTCGTATGGTTTGTAGTGTGTCCGCTGTCGGTTTACCGTCTGAATCAAGTTACCACAAAAATCTCCCGTTTCCCTCTCCGATCAAATTGGATAACTACCACTGACAGCCCCATTTCCCAACTGAAGGCGGTTCTCGAATCTACCAGCGGAGTAGTTTTGCAGCTTTCTGGTTCTCTGGCTTGCGCGTCGGGCTTGTGTTGAAACGCTTTGCGATTTCAAATTTAACGAGTTTCTTATTGAGTACAATGCGCGATTCAATCTCGAATATGTTACCGCAAAACTTGCGCGTTCGGATTAGGATTCATTCCGCATTAATCAACAGTCTGCTTGCGTTGCAGTGGGGAGGTTTTGCGTTTGAAAGACATCAAAAACAAAGACTTGATTGTCTTCAAGGGCCTGATGTTTCTGCTGCTTGGGATCCTTGCCTCGGCTATTCTTATCGCGATTGTTCCGCGGCTTGATGTGATTGCGCTCTTGGTAATCGCGGTTTGGTCTTTTTGCCGATTCTATTACTTTGCATTTTATGTAATTGAGAATTACGTTGACGGCGATCATAAGTTTGGCGGGCTATACGCGGTGTTTGTATACATCGTGAAAAGAAAATGGCACAAGCAAACCAACGAGGATTAAGTTGCGGGACGATCTCTTCCCTGGCGCCACCGGAGCCCATTTCTAAATGCCGACAGCGATCACTTGTCTCTGATCAACCCTTCACACAGATCTTTCGCCGGTCGTCTAAAGATAATATCCAATTCTTCGTCGCCGCCGTCATCGACGCCATCTCTTCCCAAGGCGTACAGTTTGAAATCGGTTTTGGACGGAGCGTAAACAAAGTCACCCAACGTAACGGGATCCACTGGAATCGCGGGTAAGATTTCAGGAACCAAATCTGGAAGGCTGGCCGGGTAAGCGGAGCGCATGGTTTTATAGACTTCTAATCCGATGGCGATCTTTTCCATTGCACTAATGCGGCCGTAGAGCTGCGAAGAAAAAACGTTCGTGCTGTGGCGACTCATCGTATCAACGGCCGTAGATTCGGCAATCATTTTGCCTTTCGATTTCGGTCCGTGAACGAAGACCGAAAACTGCTGCGCTGGAAAACTGTTAAAATCATGTAGCCAAACCGGCACACCATTGGGTAACGTCTTCGTAGCAAACTTGCCTAAGCCGGCGTAAAATTGCTTCGGCGCTAACTCACCCGCCCAAATCGCTCGGTCGATCTCGTCAAACTGATCTATAAGCTGTTCAGTCCGATCAAGATAAACTTCCCAATTAACTGCCCAAGGAAACTTTTGGTATAGGAAAAGAGACAGCGCGTAATCAGCTTTATATGTTGTGTGAGGCGTTGGGGCCGTCATTCGATCGTAGACCTGACCAAGAAGAAAAACACGCTTGAGTTTTTGAGCACGCAAAAGTGAATCATCGGATACGTTGCAGTCGATCGAGCATTTCAAAATCCTTCGCATCTGAGATTCCGTTGCCGCCCCCGAGAAAGCAATCGCTTGCGATAAATTTCTCGCATGTCTTAAAGCAGGCCTATTCATGTGGTGATTTCTGAAGGGCGCTAGTTTTGCAAATCTCCATAGTGCTTCACTGATAAGAACGGCGTTCTCAGTTTCGCCGCTGCCGAGATCGAAAAACCCAGTCGACGCAAGCAACAATCCCGGTTCGCTAACAATTCTACTGAAGACTTCGAAGTGGAGAATCGGCCCCTCAGCCCTTCGGACGGCCGGGACGTAAAAAGATGTTTCTTTTGAAAGCTCGATCAACTGTTCTGTTTTCGCCCGATGGCTTTCAACAAACTCAGCCCCAAGAGCGCAGTCCTCTTTGCTCCATGGAGCTACGACCAAGTCCTCAACGCTGACCCCATTTCCAATGAAATACTCGGCCAACCTCTCATCGCGCGTTAGTTCTACTTCCTCCGGCAGAGCGACTTTCGGTGGTAAGTCGATAAAATCAGAGAGAGATTTTAGACGTTTCGCAACAACCGGATTGTCCAAATCCATTGAGTCAACGGAATCGGAATAAGATTGCAGACGTTTCCCGAAAATCGGAAAATCTTCCTCAAGCTGTTTCTGAAAATCAAATTCGCGTTCTGCCAGCCACTGCCCTACTTCCAACGGAGGATATTCGGCAAGCTGCTCAAGCGTGAGTCCCAACCTTTCAATTTCCCTATGCTTACCGGGATCGGAATCATTGATGACTAAAGAATATTTAGAAGTGCCCAAAGATACCGCTTCTCTCTCCCACACCGCATAGGGGTTGCAAGTTTTGATCACTTTCACCGCCAGATTATTTTCTGCGGTTATTCCCTTGGAAATGTGATCATTGACGGCATCAACCCAGTCGCGGTCATGATTTTCACTGCCCAAAAGAGTATGGATCTTCTTATTGATCAACCCTACATCCTGAGCTTGGCCGCCAATTAGATGCCAAGCTCCCCAAATGAAGGACAGCAGCATAAAGGCAACCGTACTGGCCAGGATCAGAACCTTACCGCCCGATCGCAACAACGAAAACGATCTGCCGAACAAGCCCAACCGCCGGGCTTGTTCGGGTTCTTTTTTTTCAGTGACAATGCCAGTCCAGCGGCAAGCTTGGTTCCAGAGAATCGCGTAGACACCCAAGTAGAACAGCATCGCAGAAAAGGTCAGCGTCACGATCATTTCCTCACCGGCGAAGGCAGCGATGGTGATGGCCGAACACACCCACAGGATGCTCGGCGGTAAGATTATACAAAAAATCAAAAGAGAAATTTTGCCAAGCCATCGTGGCGTCACGTTGCTCAACCAAGCCTGAACCGGCAGAAACAGGAAGGTGCAGAATACGGCGTAGCCGATAAACGTAAACAGTTGGTAGAGAAAAACGCGTAACGAATCATTTTCCAACAGGAGCAGCTTTGCTGGGTTGGTGAAAGCGGCGGCAATGATGGCGATTCCAGTGGTCCAAATAAAGATCGACTTCAGGCCAATTTGTTTCTTGGGCCGGCCGGATTCATTTGCCTCTCGGGGCGTGGCCTGAGCAATGGACAGCCACCGCGGAATGAATCTGTTGACCAATCCGAAGACCAGCATTCCCCCTAGCGTCCCGCCAATAAAGGCTCCAACAAAAAACGTGACTACTTCTCTGTGGTTTGAGGAGATTCTCTCTTCAAATGTCATGCGGTGGAACAGCACCAGTCCCAGCGTCGCCGCCGAAACAATCAACCAAAAGGTCAAAGCTGAAACGTATTTCCGAAGCACGCTCCAATAGAAATAGGCCGCCATCACTGGGAACGCAACCACCAAAACATACAACGGCAACCAAAGGGCCAGCCTGTCTTTGGGAATTCCGTCGTGCATCATGATCATAACCATGGGCAGCAGAAAAAAACTCAGCATCAACAGCGCGATCAAAATCACCCAACCCATGACTTGGAATATTGATCGAGGCTTTTGTTTCATATTGAATAGTTTTCCAACGAAGCGGTTGAAATTGTCGATACCACATTTTACCAACTGGCACACCGGCATTAAAGCATGCTGACTAGTTCGCATGATCCGCTAAAAGTGATCCAGCGTTTAACATTGTCATCGACGCCCATCGTGGATCTGTTAAAACGATACGTATGATGACTCCCTCTCACATCGCGGCCAGCCTTCTCCTATGGCAACGCGAGAACTCTTGGCGCAACCTTGCTGCTGTGGTCGCCGGTGCCGTTCTGCCTGATGCGACAATGTTTGTGTTCTACGGTTACCAGAAAATGATGGGGGCAACCGAAGCGTCCATTTGGGGCGAACTTTATTTCTTGGACCACTGGCAGTATACATTTGACGTCTTCAATTCGTTTCCTATCGCATTGATTCTCTTGATGTTTGCTTGGCGATTGAAGTACCGGTGGTTGCAGCTGTTCTTACTGAGCGCGATGTTGCACATGATTTTTGATTTGCCGCTGCACCATGATGATGGGCACCGTCACTTTTTGCCGATTTCCCATTGGCGTTTTGAAAGTCCAATCTCTTATTGGGATCCAAAACATTTCGGCTGGATCGTCGCGCCAATTGAATTATTGGGATCAATAGCGGCCTTGATTTTTGTTTCCCGCTCAGGTGAGACGCCGCCGCAGCGGGCGGCGCAGGCCATGCTTGGCATCTACGTCATCTTGCTGGGCATCCTGATCATCAGTCTATTCTTGTTTTAGGAAACTCAACACTTCCAAACGACCGCTGGCTTGAGCCCAATGGGGCTACTTGAGATTTAGCAAATTTAGACCTGCAAACTTTTGAAGCGTGGTCCATTTTCCGTTTAACGACTCGCCGGCAGGCGTCGGCGTTCTGCCTCGCCAAACACGGGCGCCTTCCGGCTCGTCGTTAAACTGCTGTCGATTTTTGCGCTAAGCAAATACCATCGGCCTCGAGCCTTTTTATACCCCACAAATCTTAAGCTACGCTTCCGTCGGGCTTGCCCCGGTCGGAGTGAGCAACTGAAAGGCTACAAGAACACACGACAAAAACCTTTTTGCTCCCCTTCGGGCTTGTCCCGGACGGAAGCCATGACTTTCCAAGCAAAGCGGCTCCGCTTGTTTTACGTACACTCATCTTTTCAGTAGAATTGTTGACAATAAGAAGCAGCGTTGACCATGTGCTTAATTTGCTCAGCCTAAATTTTCAAAAAAGAGATCGGACACAAATGATGAACACTCATCTAACCACTTTCCTATTGTTGCTAACCTGCGGGCCAGTTTTGAGGGCCCAAGATTCAGCTGTCTTTCCCTACGGCGAGATCCCCGCGCAGAAACCAGATATGCCTTTGAGCAAAGCGATGAATCGCGTCTTCGACGGCACTTATAAAGGAGTGGACTGCTTTCGCAACGAGTTGTTTACAAATTTCAAATACACACCGCTGAAGGGTTTCGACTACAACGGCGGGGACGGCACCGTTTCACGGCGCGATTCAACCAAAGTGATTCGGGCCAA
>CALDEW010000377.1 GCA_937942355.1 uncultured Pirellulaceae bacterium
CCGCTGGACTCGTGGCCTCGTCCACTACCCCATTAACCTCTTCACTCATGGAAACGTCGAATGCTAAAGGCACTTGAGCTCAGTGGCTTCAAGAGCTTTGCTGAAAAAACTCGATTCGAGTTTCCAGCGGGCATCACCGTCGTCGTTGGACCCAACGGTTCGGGAAAATCGAACATCGTGGACGCCATCAAATGGGTTCTTGGCGAACAAAGCGCCAAAAGCCTACGCGGCAAAGACATGTCCGACGTCATCTTCAAGGGTTCTGGCGGCCCCGACGGACGTCGACCTGCTAACGCGGCCCAAGCCACCATCGTATTGGAGAACGAGAACCGTCAGTTCGATTTCGACGCCGACGAAGTTCACGTCAGCCGGCGAGTCTACCGCAGCGGCGAAACCGAATATCTGATCAACGGTCAAACCAGCCGTCTGAAGGACATCCGCAACATTTTCCGAGGCACCGGCGTTGGCACCGATGCGTACAGTTTGATCGAACAAGGTAAGGTCGAACGCCTGCTGCAGACCAACGCGAAGGACCGCCGCGCGATTTTTGAAGAAGCCGCTGGCATCAGCCGCTTCAAAGCCAAAAAGGTGGAGGCTCAGCGCCGTTTGGCGCGCGTCGAAGCGAATCTAATCCGTTTGGCCGACATCGTCGAAGAGGTCGGCAGTCGGTACCGCAGCGTTAAGGCGCAAGCCTCTAAGGCAGCGCGATACAAAGAGTACTCCGACCGCCTCAAGGATCTCCGCACCTTCGTTGGAATGAAGGATTGGCGTGAGTATTCCGAGAAAATGGAAACGGCGAACCAACAGACCGCCAGTTTCGCAAAGGAGACTGAGACCTTCAAAGCGAAGCTCGAAGCTCAATCAAAACTAGTAAAAGACTCCGAAACGGCGTTGGAAAAGATCGTCACCGATCTACAGGCCAAACAGGAATCGTCCGCCAAAATTCGCGAACAGCTAACCCAAACACAGGCTCAACTGGAACTCAACGAGACTCGCGTTGGCGACCTCGACGGACGTAAGGAACAGCTCGCGTCGCAACTGACACGGACCAAAAAATCTTCGACCGAGCAAACCAATTTGATTCAGTCTCTGGCCAAAGAGCTCGAGGATGCGGAACTCAAATACCGCGACGCGTCGACCGCGCTGGAGGAGCTTGAATCGCAACATCAGGACGCTGATCAGAAACTGGTCGAGCTCCGGTCAAACAACGAATCGCGCCGCACGCAGTATAGCGCTTTGATGACCATGATTGGTGAAATCGGTCGCCTTGTCAGCGGCGGCGAGTCGCAGATTTCAAGCCTCACTGCGGTGACTGAAAAGTCCCAAAGCGCGGTTCAGCGATTGACGGCGTTGGTCACCGAACACGAATCGGCAGCCATCGAATCCAAAAACCAGATGGAAACCCTTCAACGAGAGGCGGAATCCAAAGACAGCGATTTGAAAAAGGCGCGGGAAGACTTTGAGACCACCAAACAGAACCTCGAAGGACGCAAAAATCGCTTGGCCGAACTGACCAGCAAACACGCGGGGATGTCTGAGCGTTACGAAGTCATTCAGGAACTGGAAAAATCGTTAGCCGGTGTCAACGCCGGCGCGGTGCAACTGCTGAACAAGGTAAAAACCTCCAAGGAAGGCTACCTCAGCGAAATCGTGGGCCTCGTCGCTGACCTCGTACAAGTCAACGTCCAGCACGCCGGCATCGTCGACGTTGCGTTAGGGGAAACGTCGCAGTACATCGTCGTTGATGGGCATCAGATGGTAGACCTGCTGGCGGCAGAGAAACTGCAAGTCGACGGGCGCGTGGGATTGATTCAACTTGATGATCCGACGACGTTGGGCGCCGATCCCCAAGTCAACGTCAACGGGGCTCCGGGCATCATCGGACGCGCCGATCGTTTGGTGCAGGTCCAATCGCCCTACGTTGAATTCGTCAAACGGATGCTCGGCGGCACCTGGATCGTAAAGACGCTCGGCGATGCCTTGGCGCTGCAAAAAGGACAGGGCAAAGGTGCTCGTTTCGTCACGCTCGACGGTGAGATCGTTGAGGCTGATGGAACGGTCGTGGTCGGCCCTAAAGCGGCTTCTGCGGGCATCGTTTCGCGCAGGAGCGAGCTGCGGGCATTGAAATCGTCGCTGGAGAAACTTGATACAGAGATCGCTGAAGTGCGCGAACAGGTTAAATCGGAAACCAGTTCGCAAAAATCCGCTGACAAAGCGATTCAAAAACTGATCGGCGAAAATTCAGAGCTTGCCTCATCTCTGTCCGAACTAAAGGCGCAGACTTCCAACAGCGAAAAACAGTTGAAGCATTACCGCAGCGAGCTAAAAAAGACAGAAGCGGAATATGACGACGCGAATTCTCAACTCCAAGCCGCCAGTTTAAAGATCGCCACCGATCGGGATAGTCTTGGGAAGCAGGAGCTACAGGTTGCGGCGTTGAATCAATTAATCAACGGCGATCAAGACGTCCTTGGCGAAACCGAAAAACTGCGGAAGGAGTTGGAACGTAAGAGCACCGCGTCGAAGGTTCAGCTGGCGAAATGGGAACAGCAACTTCACGATCTCGAACAACGACGTGGCCAGGCGCTGACGCAGGCCGATGACCAGTCGCAGCAACTGGAGCAGATTCAACAGCAGATTGACGCCGACCAAGTAGCGCGAAAAACGGCCACTGAGAACATCGAATCCGCCAACAAAACCTTGGCCGAACTTAAGGTCCAACAGGATTCGTTGGCCGATGAACTGGAAACGTTGACCAAGAAACGTTTGGAGGCAGATGCGGAGCGACGCAAAGTAGCGATGGAGCTGACCGAGCAACGAGATGGCCTTCGCTTGATCGAGGAGAAGGCCCATCAGGCGAAACTTCAGATCGATCAACTAACAATGCAGCGTCAGCAATTGGCCGAACGACTTCAGGAAGATTACGGCATCGAGATCGCTACGTCGGAGCTGGAAGAAACACTGACGTCGCTGACGGACGAAAATTTACAAAAGCGTGAGGAAATCGACGCGGAGATTTCAACGCTGAGGAAAAAGTTGGGGCAGATCGGTTCAGTGAATATCGATTCATTGGTCGAGCTGGAAGATCTTGAGGCGCGTTACACGAAAATGGATGGGCAGTATCAGGATCTTGTTCAAGCCAAAGAGACACTGGAAAAAATCATCGTCCGCATCAACGCCGACAGCCGGAAGTTGTTTGTGGAAACGTTGGAAGCGATTCGCCAGAACTTTCAAAAGCTGTTTCGTCAGACATTCGGCGGCGGACATGCCGATATCATTTTGGAGGAAGGCGTCGATCCGCTGGAGGCCGGTGTTGAGATCATCGCCACGCCGCCGGGCAAGCCTGAGTTCAACAACAGCTTGCTCAGCGGTGGTGAAAAGGCGTTGACGGCGGTGTCGTTGCTGATGGCGATCTTCCAATTCCGTCCCAGCCCCTTTTGCGTGTTGGACGAAGTCGACGCGCCGTTTGATGAAGCGAACATCGGCCGGTTTATTGATGTGCTGAAAAGTTTCCTGGGTTGGACAAAATTCGTGATCGTCACTCACTCCAAAAAAACGATGACCGCTGCAACAACGCTGTACGGTATCACGATGCAGGAATCGGGTGTTTCCAAACGCGTCAGCGTGAGGTTCGAGGACGTGAGCGAGGACGGTCAGATCTCCGAAGAAGCCATCAATCGCGACGAAGACGCCGCGTAAGGACGTAGGCCATATCAAGCCGCAGGCGTAGTTACGGCAACGCCACTGAAATAAATTCCGATTCTACTTCAAAGCCTCCACGAAGCACCGTACACACCCTCCGCATCGCCGGAACAGCGCCGATCAGTCGCTCGTGATCGCAGGCTTTCAAAAGCCAGCATCTTTCACAGAGATTGACAGCAATCACCCAAAAGGATCGACTCGGTCCGGCCTACTTCTACCTTTTTAGCATTTTCAGATGCTCTAACAGACGTTGGTTGGGATCGTGGACCAGGTGGTGAACTTTCGCTGTCCAAGAAACTCCCGTTTTGTTTTGATAGCGCTGCATCTGAGACCGAACAAGGGCCGCCGTGGATTCCTCGGACAATAAAAAGTGCGTCCACAGCCAAGCTTCCGCGTAGTCCGTCTGAGTCAGCTTCGTCGGATCGAACAAACTTTCCATCCGTCCCAGCGACGGCGTCCAAGTCTCTTGTTCCAGTGCTACTGCCAAATGTTGAACATGTGCCCAATTCAGGCCATCGGTACCGGGGCCAACTTCGAAATACTCGGCCAGCCCTTCGTCGATCCAAAGCGGCAACGAAGGTGCGACGCTATGCAGGTAGCCATGGGTTACCTCGTGCCGCAGATCCTCAGCGGCTCGATCTCCCCAAACGGCGTAAACGTTCAGCATCGAATCGCTTTTCACAAAGAAGGCTCGGCGGCTGGCAAAGGCCGCGTTTGACTTCGCCGTAAAATCGTTGAATGAATCTCGATCACGGAAAAGATACACGTCGACCGGTGTCCGCGCCGTTGAAAACGTCAACCCGGTCACCTTTGCCAGTCTGTGCTTCTGCTGGCCAAGTTCTTCGATCAGTGGATGTTTCGCTGGCAGCACGAAGTCCGAATGAATTCGAAGATCGTCGGCGGTGAGGATCTCATTGGAGCCAAATCCGCGCCCGACCATCGGCGAACTGCAGCCAACGAAGATTTGGAAAAATACGGCCAATAGCACGCCGAAAACGATAAGACGTTGATTCAAGTTGGCAGGACAGAATTTCAATTTTTGACGTCAAAGGGAGGCAAGGATTTGAGCGTAGTACAACGCAGGATGGTTGTTTCGAGGGTTGGATACGTTAGCAAATATTGTCGTTTTGCAGAACCTCAATACAAAGCAATAGATTGATCTTGTTGCGCACCACTACTTCGCATTTAGAAGGAAAATCACTACGATGAAGCGGAGTCGTTTTCTTTAACGTTTTGTCCAAGGTAACCTTCGTTCGATGCCCTCCTCTGTTAAACCTGAAAGTGCCAACATACGCCGTCTGCTGTCGGCTGTGCGATGGCGCATCCGTTGGTTGGTGTTGCTTGAGGGGGTCGCGCTGGCGTTGATCTGCTTTATCGCGCTGTTTTGGATTGCGCTGGCGGCGGATTACCTCCCGGTAAAGTTTGGGTTCCAAGAGCTTTCAAAGACTTCACGGACAATCATCTTGGTCGCGAGCGGTCTGGCATTGCTCGTCATTTTTTATTCCACAATTTTGAAACGAATCTTCGTCTCGCTTCAGGACCGAAGTCTGTCATTGCTGGTGGAACAGAAGCATCCCCAGTTTGCCGAAAGTCTTATCACGACCGTTGAGTTTGAATCTGGTAAAACGGAACTCAGCAGTCAGCCGTCATTGCTCGAACTGTCGCGCGAAAAAGCCAATCGTTTGGCAGCCGACGTCGATGCGAAATCGGTGCTCAACGATTCGCATGTAAAGCGCTATGGTTACGGCGCGATCGCGGCATTATTGTCCTTGGTCGTTTTTGCGATCGTCAGCCCGGTATCACTAAAAACGGCGTTCACCCGATTGTATGTGTTGGATCAACAACGGTGGCAGCGCGAGAGCCAACTGCAATGGGTGGCTTTGAAAGCGGAGTATGATTCTCCCATTTCTGGCATCCCTGAGTTTGACCAACCTATCGCTCCCGCGGAAGCGATCGCAGGGCAACCGACGACGTTGCGTGTCGCCAAAGGTACGACGCTGAACCTGGCAGTGAGAGCGCGGTCCGGTGACGAGTTATCAACGGAAGGAACTCCGCCAAAAAAGTTGCCTCGATCTTGCAAGCTTCACTTCGAAACAGCGGACGGAAACTACGGCAGCCAAACGTTGAACAAAGCTGGCGGCGTCCGTGATGGATGGCAGACGTTCCGATTGCAAGGTGCTCCGTTATCGGCAATGACCAAGGACCTTTCCTTCACGATACTCGGCGGTGATTTTCGCTTGGGTCCGTACCTTATCTCTGTCGTTGATGAACCGATCGTCACCAAGACCGAACTCGACTGCGAGTTCCCTAAATACATGCAAGACGAAAACTCGATGCGGGGCAGCGCTCGGACCATTCCGTGGCGGGGGAAAACTGAATTGCCGCAGGGAACTCAGATCAACATGCGAGTCACTTGCAGTAAACAATTGAAAAAGGTCTATGTCGTGGACAACAATTCGGTAGGCGATGACGATGCCGACGACTCAGACCGAACCGACGAAGATCACCAGATGGCGACGATCACCGACACAGGATTCGAGTTTGCAATCGATGATTTGGTAGAATCAACGGCGATTCAGTTTTATATGGTCGACACCGACGGTATCCTTTCTCAAACACCGCATACCGTTTCCATCTCCCCGATCGCTGACCAGCCGCCGGTTGTGGAAGCGGCCTTGGTAGGAATCGGATCCTCGATCACGCCCAGCGCGATCCTGCCGATCAAGGGAACGGTCGAAGATGACTATGATGTTGACCAGGTTTGGATGGAAATCGAAACGCCCGTCACCGACACATTGAAAACACAAGTTGCCGTTAGTAAAAGTGGCGATTTGGACGCGCGTTTTGATTTTCAGGAGATGGCGTTGAAGGAGGGCGGATTTGTGCTGCCGACTTCGGGGGCAGAGATTTCACTGGTGACCAAAGCGTCAGATCGTTTTGATCTGAGCGATGGTCCCAACGTTGGGATCGGCGACGCTTACACCTTGAGGGTGGTTTCAGCTGACGAGCTACTGCAGATTTTGGAGCAGCTGGAGGTCGGTCAACGAAAACGGTTGGAACTGATTTTCAATGAGGTCTCTGACGTTCGGGAATATTTGATACGGACTCGAAAACAAAACCAACGATCAACGATCGAACTGCAACCGGGCGAAATTTCTTCTGCTGCCAGCGATGGTTCCGCCGATGATTCGGCTCAGTCTGATCGTCAGCGGAACGATCTCCGCAAATTGTTTGCTCAACGCGCAATTCTGCAGATCGACAAATCCTCTAAGGAGATCATTGGCGTTGCGGAATCGTTTGAAGACATTCGGTTACAGCTGATCAACAACCGTGTGGATTCCGAAGATCGCAAAATTCGATTGGCGAAAAAAATTGTAGAACCATTGCGACAGATCCCCGTCGGCGTGATGACGGAACTTCGGGCGGTGGTGGCTCAACTGGAATCCACGCTCACGCCGCAAATGAGTGACTCGGTCGATGCCAACACGGCCGGCATGACCGAATCTGCGATTCAGTTAACCGACAAAACGCTGATCGCGATTGACGATGTGTTGTCGATTCTGGTGAAGTACGAAACTCAGAACGAGTTACTGGACATCGTTCGCCGGATGATCGCCGAGCAAGAGGAATTACTGGATCAGACCAAAAAGCTTCGACAGCGTGAAGCATTTGATGATCTCTTCGAGTAGGGCAAACAGCCAATCTAATGCGATTGGAAAACCAAGGGCAACCGAAGGGCTCGCGTTCGGCGGCTAACTCGGGATAAACGATTTCCTTGGGCTGACAGCCCGTGTTGCGGCCTCTATAATGTTGGGCTCACAGCGCTTCAACATGGATGATCTACGTGAGCAGTAACTCGATCGAACGAATTTTTCTTGGGCTTCAACAGCCACCGCTTCGCACTGCGACCGAAACCATCATCACGCGGTACCAGCAATCGACCGCCGGTAACTTGGAGGTCGATCTTTCTAACACGCTGATCGTGTTGCCCACGTTGCGATCTTGCCGACGGTTGTTGCAGCTGCTGATTGACGCCGCCAATGAACAGGCGGTCGTTTTCACCCCGCCGCAAATTATCACCGTTGGCGATCTGCCGGAACAGCTCTATTCTGTCGATAAGTCACCCGCAAACGATCTTGCTCAACAAATAGCATGGTCCAAAGCGCTCGACCAATCGCCACCGGAAGTCATCGAGGCGCTCACCGGAATCGTCGCCGAAGAAATGGACGACGACCAACTGCAAGACTGGCAACCGATGGCTCAGCTGATGGTGCGATTGCATACGCGGTTGGCCAGCGACATTTGGAGCTTCCGCAGCGTCGCACGCGAAGTCAAAAAATTGAAGAACTTCTTAGCCCAAGAACGCAAACGCTGGGAAGCACTCGAACAGATCCAAGATCGCTATTATAAGATCCTTGAATCGGTGGATCTTTGGGACCGACAAGCCGCACGCAGCTTCGCCGCTGCCGGTCATCAGTTGAAGAAACAAAGGTGCTTCACTGACAAAGACATTCTGCTGATTGGCGTTGCCGATCTCAATCGCAGCCTCACCGGCATGTTATCACAGGTGGCCGATCGAGTAACTTGCTTCGTCGCGGCCGATGAATCGATGGCGGACCGCTTCGATTTGTTCGGCAGCCTCATCGCCGACTGTTGGCTGGACGCCACGATCCCGATCACCGATGACAACATTCTGGTCGTCGACAAACCGGTGGATCAGGCTCAGGCCGTGGTCCACCACCTACAACACCTAGATCCGGGCAAAAAGTTAGCGACCGATCAAGTGACCATTGGCGTCCCCGACCCCAAGATCATTCCGCAGCTGGAACGAGGGCTCAACGCGGCTCAACTTCCGCACCGGAGTCTGGCGGGCCGATCCTTGAATGAAACAGCGCCCGTTAAACTGATGATCGCCTGTCGCGACTACTTGCGATTGCAGAATTACGATTCCTTCGCGACCCTGATTCGCCATCCGGATGTCTTTGACTGGATTAGCGCAAACGTTGGAGATAATCACTTCTTGGAGGACTTTGATGCCTATCAGAATGTTCACTTGCCCGACAAAGTTCCGGTGGCTCAGAGCGATCCCTTTGGTGATCCCAAAACCATTGAAGCCACCTTCGACAGCAAAGATCCCAACGCGAAAAAACGCGCTGCCGCCGAAGCCAAACGATGCCGACGGCTCAATGAAATTCACGCACTGTTTGGACCCTTATTGAAGCCGTTGTCAGCGGGTGTACGTTCTCTTGGAGAATGGGGTGGATTCTGGACCACCGTTTTGATGACGGTTTATGGAGATCGCAAGTTCGACAGAAACGACGCCAGCGATCGGCAAACAATCGCGGCGTGTGAAGCGATCAGCGATGCTTTGGGGAATCAACAACAGGTGCCAGACGGTTTTGGCATCGTCACCAGCGCCGCCCAAGCACTTCAATGGGCATTGGACGCGGCGTCTGAACGGCGCGTTTTAGCCAATCCGCAAGCAGATGCGATCGAGCTGGCGGGGTGGTTGGATTTAGTGCTCGACGATGCAGACGTTTTGATCGTGACGGGAATGAACAACGAAAACGTTCCAACGTCAGAGACCGGGCATCAGTTTCTGCCCAACGCGCTGTGCGAAGAACTGGGCATCTTGGACAACAACCGGCGTTATGCGCGTGACTGTTACGCACTGACGGTGATGACGGCCGTTCGAAAAGACTATTTGTTGATCGCGGGTCGAAACGATCAAAGCGGCGAACCGAAGAAGCCCAGCCGTTTGCTGTTTGCTGATACCGCAGAGGTTGCCGCCGTGCGGGCGCGAGCGTTCTTCACATATTCTGACTCACAGGAGGCCGCGCTGTGGCTGGGCACGGACAGCCAAGCCCCCAGCGACCAACAGTTGCCGATTCCTTATCCAATCTGCGATGAAATACCGACTCGTTTGAGCGTAACGAAATTCAAGGAATATTTAAAATGTCCTTACCGGTTCTATTTGAACATCATCATGAAACTCAACCCGGCAACGGATGATTGGCGTGAGATGAGCGGAGGCACCTTTGGCGATTTGGCACATAACGTGCTGGAGGCATTTGCTGAAAGTGACGTCAAGGATTCGACTCGCGCCGAAGCGATTTATGAGTTTCTGACTGCTGAACTTGACCGCCAAGTGCAACAGATTTTTCTTGGCTCTAACCTTCCCGCGGTTAAACTTCAAGTCGAACAGCTGCGGATACGATTGGAACGTTTCGCCGGGTGCCAAGCCGAGCATCGTAAGTCGGGTTGGCGGATCGTGAGCACGGAGGAATTACTGGAACACGAACTGGAAGTGGACGGTGAGATCTTCACGGTGACCGGGAAAATTGATCGCGTCGACCAGCACGAGGACACCCGGCAAGTCGCGATCTGGGACTACAAAACATCCGACAAGGGCGACGGTCCGTTCAAAGCGCATATCAAAGGCCGAGGTAAAAACCAGAAGTGGCAAGACCTGCAACTGCCGCTGTATCGGCATTTGGTCAAGGAAGTCGACGTCGTGAAGAATGAGAATCTGTCGACGTTGAAATTGGGTTACGTTTTGCTTCCGCGCGATTTGGACAGCATCAAATTTGAAGAAGCGGAATTTGAACCTGATATGTTGCAGGAAGCGGACGAACTTGTGTTCGATTGTATCCGCAAGATTCGCAAGGGTATCTTTTGGCCGCCGGCTGATCCGCCGCCCCTGTTTTCTGAGGACTTTGCCGGCATCTGCCAAGACTTCGTGGCGGAGCCTTTTGACATCGCCAAAAACACACCTGCCGAAATGGCGACACCGTCCAAAGATACCGTTGTGGAGCTGCCATGGTAGACCCAAAAACGATTGACCAAGAACTGAGTGATCTGCTGCCCAACGAGATCATTCGCGCATCTGCAGGCACCGGAAAAACTCATGCGCTTTCCAATCGTTATCTGGTGCTACTGGTTTCGGGCGTCGATTGCCAGACGATTCTGGCGACGACCTTTACGAAAAAGGGCGCCGGCGAGATCCTTGACCGGATCGTGCAACGTTTGTCGGCAGCGGCGTTGTCTGAATCGGCGGCAGCGCAACTGACAGACGAATTGGATTTTAAGGTCTCTCGCCAACACGCAACCAAGGTGCTGCATGAGTTGCTGAAGAACCTTCACCGATTGGAGATCAGTACGCTCGATGGTTTCTTCAATCGCGTCGCCAAAGCGTTCAGTTTAGAGTTGGGGCTGCCGCCGATTTGGGATTTGGTTGACGAACAGCAGATCCAGATGCTGCGCGCCGAGGCTGTGCAGGCCGTGCTTCAATTCGAAGAGCTGGAGACGTTAAGGCATTTGATGGACAAAGGGGAATCTAACCGCCGGATTCAATCACTGCTGCTGGAAACGGTCGACGATCTCTACGAGGATTTTCGAAATTCAAACTTTGATGCTTGGGACCAGTTGGGCGAAGCAAACGGCTGGCTAACGTCTACCGAACTCGAGACGATCAACAGGGAAGCCGAGCAGCGCGATTACGAGAAAAACAAGAAGGCTTGGGATAAATTTCATCAACAGCTCTTCGCCGAAAGTTGGGCCGAGATGGCTGAATCGACGCTGATTCAGAACGTGTTGGACGGGAACTTTAAGTTTGGTCGTTCCCCACTCCCCGAAGACGGCTTGGAAATGATTCAGCAGCTGATCCCGCACTGCCGGTCGTGGATCATCCAGCGATTGCAACTGCGGAATCTGGCCACCCGGCAGCTGCTGCAGTCTTTCGGAATAGAATTTGAAGGCGCGAAGTCGCGTCTGGGGCAGCTGTTCTTTGACGACATCTCCGACCGCCTAAAGAATTTTGTCAAAGGTGGGACGACGGAGCAGTTTTCCTTTCGTTTGGACCACCAAATCCAGCATTTGATGCTGGACGAATTTCAAGACACTTCGCCCATTCAGTGGTCGATCATCGCCCCGTTTGCGCATCAGGTCACACGCGATGGCGAACCGGGGCGTTCGTTTTTCTGCGTCGGTGATATGAAGCAGGCGATCTACGGTTGGCGCGGCGGTGTGGCGGAAATATTTGACGTCGCCGGTAAAAGCCTGCCCAATTTGAAAACCGCAGATCCGCTGGTGAAAAGCTACCGCAGTAGTCCGGTGATCATTGATTTTGTGAATGAGATGTTCGGGAACTTGAGTCGGTTCGTATCCGATAACGACGTGACCAACAGCGCCGTCCATGGTTGGAGCGACTGGTTTCAACCCCATGAAACTGAGCGCGGCGACTATCCCGGCCATGTAACGATCGAGTACGCCGCAAACTGTGATGACAAACTGGCCAAAACAAATTCGTCTTCCAAAGATTCCGTTCGCAATGACAACGTCGTCGACGCCGTTGTGGATCGGGTTAAGCACTTAATAGAGAGCATCCCCGCAGGAAGTTCGATTGGCGTGCTTACTCGAACCAATAAAGACGTCGGTGCGATCATCTTTGCCCTCCAGTCTGCCGGAATTGCAGCCAGCGAAGAGGGTGGCAATCCGTTGACCGATTCCGCGGCAGTGGAGATGGTGCTGTCCGCGTTTCAGTTGGCCGACCATCCCGGCGACGGTATTGCTCGTTATCACGTTTCACACGGTCCGTTGGCAGAATTATTCGATCTCAATCCTGAAGGCGACTCCAATCGGATAGAGAACGGAAAAGCCGTGGCGGCAGGTGCGGCAGCGGTGCGACGTATGATTGTTGAACGGGGCTTTGGACCGGCGATTGAAAAGATGGCCAATCTATTGGCTCCGCAATGCACGCGGCGCGAACGTCTGCGTTTGCAGCATTTAGTCGAAATGGGCTACGCCGATCCGCAAGACGAACAGCGCTGGTCACTGCGGCCGCGACGGTTTGTTGAATACGTGAGAGAAAAGAAGGTAGCCGATGCGTCGGCGGCTCAGGTGCGCGTGATGACAATCCACAAGGCCAAGGGTTTGGAGTTTGATTCGGTTGTGTTACCGATGTTCAAATCAGGGAGCGTCGGGTTGGCGGGACAATCGCCGAAGATCGTGATTGATCGTGACGGTCCTGCTGAGCCCGCGAAAATGGTGACGCGGCACACCAATCAGAAACACCAAAAGTTTCTATCGTCCGAGATCCAAGAAGCATTCGCGAATGAACAGAGACGCCGAGTGCGGGAGGCGATGTGTTTGCTGTATGTCGCCGTCACGCGAGCGGCTCATTCTCTGCATGTTGTTGTCTCTTGTGGTGTGAAGCCTGATGGCAATTCCAGCGGCAGTGTGATTCTGGCGACGATGACCGAGGATGCGGATCGTGAGAAGGGCGTGATCTATGAGTCAGGCGACGCGCAGTGGTTCGACAAAGTAGCTCAGCCCACTACCGAAACTGCCGAGAAAGAAACCGACCTATCTAAGTTCTACAGTGCTTCGCGAGCAAAACGGCAGGAGAATGCTGTCCAGGTTGGCCATGTTGCGCGTCGTGGCGTCATCAACATCGCGCCATCGGCAATAGAATCGGCAATAGCAGGCGATGATCCGGTTGACCTGCGCGATGTGCTCAGCGCCGGCGAAGATAAGATCGCGATGGAACGTGGAACCCTATTGCACGCGTGTTTCGAAAAAGTGCAGTGGCTGGATCAGGCTGTTCCCTCGGAAGAAGAACTTCTCGCGCACTTGGAGAAAACATCGGCCAGTTCGGTGTTAAAACGGACGGCGATTAAGGAATTCTTCAATGCGATCAAAAAGGGATCTTTTGATCAATTGCTGAATTTTCAAAGTTACCGGGAACAGTACTTGGTGCAATTCAGCGACGCCCGCAACCGCATGGAGGTTTTCACCGAACGGCGTTTTGCCGCAACGATCTCGGACACCGAGAGGACGAAGATAATCGAAGGGGTCGTCGATCGTCTGGTTTTGGTTTACGAAAGCGATGTGTTGGTGGCTGCGGACGTGATTGATTTCAAAAGCGATGCCATTGGCCAACACGAACTGTCAACAAAAGTGGCGGCGTACGGCCCGCAACTTTCGACCTATCGTCAGGCGATCAGCATCAGTCTTGGTATCCCGTTAACGTCGATCTCGACTCGTTTAGCTTTCATCAGCACAGGCGACGTCGTAAACCTCGACATGATCGAAGCAACCGTTTACAAAACCACACCACTGAAAACAGACACCGCGCCGCGTTCTGCACCAACCGCGGTCAAAGAGAAACCGAAGAAGGCCGCGAAACGAATCGTCGATCAGCCCGGCAGCGCTGATGCTCCGACCAATAAACGCGTGGTTAATCAGGTCACTGGTGCCCAGGGCGAAGCCCCCCAATCGAAACAGCCTCGTAAATCATCACGTCCAAAGAAACCGCCCAAAACAGATCCGGCGCAGAAAACTCTATGGGACCAATAGGGACTTCCGTGTCAACGAAAAGCCTGTCGCCACTCTTTCTTTCGTTGGTTGAGCTTGGAAGGCGAAAGTCTGCCCTGGGTTTCAGTCGGTCGGCTAACGCGGTTTTTGATTCTGTCATTTACTTTGTATATATAAACAACTTCTTCATTTGGCGACGCAGGCTGTTGGTGGTAGACTAAAATCGACGCGGAGCCTGGTCCGTTTTGTTGTGTACAACAGTTGTGAGCTATTCGTGGTTGATGGCGAAGACGACGATTTTGAAAGCCCGCCGAACGATCCTAGGGATGATACCCCTACGATCGGCGGTAGCGATGATACGCTGAATTCGAGTTCAGGTCGGGGGCGCGTTGCGCTGCCTGGCGCATCTGATGGACTTGAAGATGGGTCCAAAACGTTAGGCAATAGTGACCTTACCGCAAGCGGAAACCTGGATGCCCCCTCCACTGCGTCCGCCAGCACCTTAGCTGGCCTTCAAGAGGGCGCCGTCACATTAAGCGGTAGTGGCGTTACGTTGAATGCGAATTTGGCCGAACTTGCTGGTGTTGCGGTCGACGCGATTCGGCCACTTCAAGGACGTTTCGCCTTGGTTACGAAATTAGGCAAAGGCGGGATGGGCGAAATTTTTGCCGCGCGAGACAGCATGCTCAATCGCCAAGTCGCAGTCAAAGTGCTGGCAAGTAAAGGCGGGGATGGATTGGCGCGTTTTGTACGTGAAGCCCAAGTCACCGCTCAGCTCTCACATCCGAATGTTGTTCCGGTTTACGGATTGGAGGAAACCGATCAGGGCAGCCCAGCGCTCACGATGAAATTGATTCATGGAATTACCTTTGCGGAATACATTAAGCAATGTTCATCGTCGATGGGGACACCTGAATACGACCATGAACGACATGGACAGAACGGACGCATCGAACATTTCTTGCGCGTTTGCGATGCGATTTCTTACAGTCACAGTCGCGGCGTGATCCATCGTGACTTGAAGCCTGACAATTTGATGATCGGCACTTACGGTGAAGTCTATGTTATGGATTGGGGCATCGCGCGTCTTCAGAATGAACCCGACAATCAATTGGTCGACAAGAGTTTCGAGGTGAAGTTCGGAGCAGAGCTAGAGGGCGAAGCATCGGCAACATCCGCTGAAGTTGCCGTCGCAATGGATGGAATGAGAACCCAGGTCGGCGCAATCTTGGGTACGCCGCTATATATGTCGCCCGAACAGGCGCGCGGAGAGGGTGTTTGCGGCAAGAGCGATCAGTTTTCACTGGGAATGGTTTTGTTCGAAATGCTAACGTTCGTCGCCCCACGAAAGAAAGACAGCAAACCAGAATTGATTAATGAGGATAGTTCACATCTCCGCAGGTCCTTTTCCGATACCAAGCAAGGCCAAGCGATTCGTCCCGCCTTGAAAGCGATTGTGGATCGGGCGACTTCGAGAGACCCTGCGGATCGCTATCCTTCGGTCGAAGAATTTTCCGACGATTTGCGACGGTACGTACACGGTGAAGAGGTTCAGGCGAGACCTGACAACATTTTTCGTTCGTGGTGGCGTCGCGTGCAACGGCACCCAGTCGCAGTGATGTCGGCGCTGTTAATAACACTTGCCACCGCGGCGGCGATTACTACCTTCAGTCTGTATCGTGGACTTGAAACCGAACGCAACGCATCAGCTCGAGGGCAAACGCTTGCCCAACTAGTTGCCGCAGTCAGTCAAAGAGTTAATGAATTTGACACCCTTCTTTTTCAAGTGGAGGGCTTATTAGAAGGCATTGCAACCTCCAGTCGAGAACAACTTGAGCATGCACCAGCGGAACCCTATCAAATTTTTCAGCCTAACGATATTCGAGAGTCTTCCGAGTATATGGAGCGATATCAACAGCGCGTGAGTTACGACAATTTCGTCGTCGTGTTACCGCCGGACGCCGAGATAGATGATGTCCAAGATCAGGTGCATCAATTAGGCGGATTGAAATTCGTACTTCGAGACGCCATGTTTCGTAGTGCTCACGTTGATGCGAGTGAGCTTGAGAAAGATAAAGCGGATGCGATTCTTAGAAAGGGCACGCCGGTCCATTGGTCTTACATTGCGCTTGAGAATGGAGTGATGATAAACTACCCCGGAAACGAAACTTATCCTCCAGATATCGATGCGCGGAAGCGGCCTTGGTTCATTTCGGCTGTATCCAAAAAGAATGCTGCCGTCTGGGGAAACATCTATCCTGATTCAACAGGATCGGGATACCAGATGCCTTGCAACCAGTCGTTCTATGATCGTTCCGGAAATTTTCTTGGAGTAGCAGGATTAGATATTTCTATGGATACCGTCATCCAAGAGATGGAAATGCTGGATGTTGGTGGCGTGAAAGAGACGTGGATGATGGACGGCGAAGGACGAGTAGTTTTGAGCTCGCGCGAGCGAGGGAAGAAGACGGAGGTCGCGACCCTGGGCAACAAAAGCAAAGAGCTGGGGGTCTTAGGTATCCCAGAACTTGAAGCCTACGCCAGAAAAGGAACGACTTCCGGGTTTGTTATGGACGAAGGTGACGTGTTAGTTTTCGCCAGACTAAAAGCGGTGCCCTGGATTTTGGTTGCTCGCATTGACGCCAATTCGCACGGTCTCTAGTTGTAGCGTTACGTCTTAGCTGTAGCGTAGTGGATGAGGCCACGAATCCTGCGGCTGCATTAAACGAAGCACTAAACGAGGCATTAAAGGGTGAATCAAAAGGTACAGCAAGGGCAGGACTCGTTGCCTCATCCACTACCTGAAACCCTTAATTTTCGCTAGGAACACAGCGCGAGTTGCCACTAGTCCGCCGCGTGGCTTGCGTGTTTCAATGCAAAACAGCGATACTCAGCAATGCTCAGCGGTCCGTAGCCTATCCCACCAAAAACTGCCTGATTGCGGGGGAAACGGCCAAAATTTCCCTCAAAACTGCTGAGTCTACCCGTTTCGGCGGGCTCAATGTCCTGAATCGGCGGTAACCACGTGAACAACACTAGGGTAAATCGCTACCGAATGTTCTTCAGAAAACCAAACTTAACAATTCAGCCCTCGACCAAATTGGGAGTTAATAAATGTCTTTAAACCGTTCCATGTTGGCAGTCTTCGTTCTGATGATTGCGCTTATTTCTTCTGAGTCTTTCGCCCAACGCGGAGGCGATCGAGGCCGAGGCCGAGGTGGCCCCGGCGGAATGATGGGCGAATCGCCTCTGATGCTGATCAATGACAAGAACGTTATTGAGGAGTTGGAGTTGGTAGAAGATCAAGTTGAAGCACTCAACGGTCTCCAAGATGACATGAGAAATGTCTTTCGAGAGAGTTTTTCCGGGATGAGGGATAGGTTCCGCGACAAAGATGTTGATCGCGAATCGCTAATGGATGAGATCCGAGAAAAGATTCAATCACAGATGGAAGGGGTTGAAACGGAGCTGAAAGAAATTCTACTGCCTCATCAAGTCACTCGATTGGACGAGCTATATTTTCAAATGCAAGCCAGCCGCTCGGGAACCGAGGGGATGTTGAACGATCCAAAAGTGAAAGAACGTCTCGGTTTGACCGACGAACAGATCGAAAAGATCGGGGAGAAGGCTGACGAGGTCAAAGCCGATCTAGAAGAAAAAGTTAAAGAGCTACGCGAATCAGCACGTGAAGAAATTTTGTCTGTCCTGACCAGTGATCAGCAGAAAATGATCAAAGAGATGATGGGCGAAAGCTTTAATTTCGAACGTCGCGGTCGCGGTCGCGGTCGCGGAGGAGATCGGGCCGGCAGAGGTGGTCCCGGTGGAGATCGAGGCGGACCGGGCGGCCGAAGGCCCGATCGCGAGTAATACTTCCCCTTTCCTCTGCGTTTGATTCAATGATTTGATTTCCGAAACATACACGGTCAATTATCGGTACAGCCGTTAATGGCCGTGTATTCCACCATTTTATCCGGCTGTTAGCAGCATTGCTGCAGCGATGGTTTAACTGTGAAGTAAAATTTATTGAACGGGAAATCGGCTCTTTTAAATAGCAGACTAAACTTGGATCCGATCCTTCGCTACACCGCGACCATCTTCATCTAAAATCTCGCGTATCACATCACTGCAGCTATGGAAATCGGAAACATTTTGTTGGAGAACGGCTTGATCAATCAAGATCAACTTCAGTCCGCTCACCTCTCAGCGCCGTCGCAAAGTCCGGACGCCGTGTTGGCGCAATTGGTCAGCAGTGGTGCTGTGGATAAACATGCCGCATTAACGGCTTGGGCGAAGGAAGCTGGCGTTGATTTCGTTGATCTCACAGATATGGAAATAGATCTCTCTTTGCTGGAGGGGTTTCCTCAAAAGATCATCTATCGACAGATCTTATTTCCAATCCGCAGAACCGAAGACACAATCGTCATCGCCACCAATGAGCCGTTGAACTTCTATCCGCTGGATGAAATCAGCGCCGCAACGGGCTTGATCGTCGAACCAGTTTTAGCGGAAAAAAGCGAGATCGCCAAACTGATCAAGAATCACTTAGGCGTCGGTGGAGAAACGATTGACGGGCTGATCGAACAGCGCATCGAAGACGATGGCATCGAACTCCTAGAAGAACTGGAACTCGACGGCAGCGAACTTTCCGAGATGGCTCAAGAGGCCAGCGTCGTTCGGCTGGTGAATGAAATTCTCATGGAAGCGATCGAATCGCGTACCAGTGACGTTCACATCGAATCACAACAAAACGGGATCGTCATCCGTTACCGAATCGACGGAATTTTGCACACTCAGCCCGTGCCGTCGGAGATCAGCCATTTCCGCTCCGCGATCGTCAGCCGCTTGAAGATCATGGCAAAACTGAACATCGCCGAAAAACGATTGCCGCAGGATGGGCGTATTAAGATCCGCGTCAAAGGACGAGACGTTGACGTGCGGATGTCGGTGATTCCCATGATTCACGGCGAAAGTCTGGTCATGAGAATTCTGGACAAAGGCGCGATGGTTTTTGACCTTCGAAGCCTAGGTATGTCGGAGGAAACGTACAACACTTTCAGCAATCTGATTCGTATGCCGCACGGAATCGTGCTGGTCACTGGGCCCACGGGTTCCGGTAAAACGACGACCTTGTACAGTTCGCTGATCGAGATCAACGACGCCGCGACAAAGATCATTACCACCGAAGATCCTGTCGAGTATCAGTTGGACGGGATCAACCAAATCCAAGTCCATTCCAAAATCGGGCTGACGTTTGCCCATTCTCTTCGGAGCATCCTTCGTCACGATCCGGATGTGGTGTTGGTTGGTGAGATTCGCGATCTAGAAACGGCCGAAAACGCCATCCAAGCCTCACTGACAGGCCACATGGTTTTCAGTACGCTCCACACCAACGATGCTGCCGGAGCCTTTACGCGGATGGCCGACATGGGCGTCGAACCATTCTTGGTGGCCAGTACGGTCGAAGCCGTGATGGCGCAACGACTGGTTCGCCGACTTTGCGATTGTAAGAAAGCGGTTGTGCCATCGAGAGAAGACGTTCCTTCGGACTTTCCTTTTGAGCAACTGGGATCGGCACCAATCTACGAAGCGGTTGGTTGCCGCGAATGCCGCAACGTTGGCTATAGCGGCCGATTGGGTGTGTACGAATTGCTGGTAGTAGACGATAAGTTACGAGAATTGGCGCACGAAGGCGTTAGCACATGGGAGATCAAAAAAGCCGCGATCGCCGGCGGCATGAAAACGTTGCGTGACGATGGTTGGCGCAAAGTCATCGCCGGCCAAACATCGATTGATGAAGTTCTTCGTATTACCAAAGGCGATCGTTCATAGAACCGCTACTTTTTTCCTATGCCTGAATTCACCTACATCGCGCGCAGCATCGACGGGACGAAAGTCTCAGGGAAGATGACTGCAAACACCGAACGTGATGTGATCGGTGCGCTTTCCAAGGATTCTTTGTTTCCGATCAAGGTGCAGGCTCCCGCTGAAAAGAAGCCGATCACCTTTGGCTCGGGCGTGTCACCACAGAAGATCTCTGTCTTCTACGAACAACTGGCATCCTTGCTGACCAATGGCGTGCCACTGCTGCGATCCTTGACGATTTTGCGTGACCAAACGAAGGTCGAAACGCTCAAAACGACGCTCGATGATGTGATCCGGCGAGTCGAAGACGGTGAAAATCTCTCGGATGCGTTTCAAAGGCATCCGAAGGTTTTTAACGAGATGGCGGTCAACATGGCCCGGGCGGGTGCCGAAGGTGGCTTCCTCGAAGACGCGCTTTCGCGCGTCGCTAAATTCACTGAACAAGCGGCCGAACTCCGTGGACGCACCATTGGTGCGATGATCTATCCCGCTGTGTTGTTCAGCATGGGCAGTGTCATCGTGGCGGTGCTGTTGGTCTACTTCGTGCCGAATTTCGAGTCCATGTTTGACACGTTGCGAGCCACAGGCCAATTGCCGTGGGTAACCGAAATGCTGCTGGCCTTTAGCACGCGGATTCAGTTCTGGGGGCTGCCAATTTTGATCCTAATGCTGATCGTATTTTTCGTTCTGCGTTATCAAATTTCGACGCCGCGCGGCCGCATGATCTTCGACGGCGTGAAAGTAAAAATACCGATGCTGGGAAGTATCTTTTTGAATCTTGCGGTGGCTCGATTCTGCCGAGTCTTAGGGACGCTACTTAAAAACGGAGTGCCTATTCTCAAAGCGCTTGACATCAGTCGAGATGCCGCGGGCAACAAAGTTCTTTCGGCTGCGATCGCGAAAGCGTCCGAGAACATCACCGCGGGTGAGTCTCTGTCGGTGCCACTGAAAAAGTCAGGACACTTTCCACATGACGTCACCGAAATGCTCAGCGTCGCTGAAGAGTCCAATTCACTGGATTCGGTGCTGATAAATATTTCCGATGGACTGGAAAAACAAACCATTCGTCGGCTCGATTTGATGGTTAAGCTGATCGAGCCCCTGATGTTG
>CALDEW010000378.1 GCA_937942355.1 uncultured Pirellulaceae bacterium
GTTGGACGTTTGCGGCGAAACATAGTTTGCTCCGAGGAAGTGGTACTTAGGTAAGTGCAATAAACAACACCAAACGCAAGCAGCGACGTAGCCCCTGATGACGAATTTGTTCGTTTGGAATGGTGTTGTCGTAAAGAAGCCGTCTCAAGGATCTTTAACAGTTAATTCGCCAGCCTAACCACAAGAATTTCCATTGCAACCAGTTTACGCAACAGTAATTACCGCGCTCAAAAAAAAAGGTAGTATGTGTTGTTATGTTAAGATGTCGCTTCGTTCTGCTACCGTTCAGGGTTGAGTGCCGACCATTTTGGGGGGCATGTTCAAGTAACAGCAGGCATCGGAAGTTAGGTGAGAGATTCGGAAATGCTTGTTTTTTTCGACTGAAATGGCAAGCCGTTTAGCGAGTGAGGAGGAGGTGAAGAAAACGTGAAAAGGGTTGCAAGGTCATCGCCAAAAGTTCAGTCAAGCGGAAAATTCTACGCAAAAATCACATTAGTATTTACATGTGCTTACATAAGAAAATGTTCACGTACCAGACCCGCACGTTCAGGTGACGTGCAGTTTTTATTGCACAACTGTATGAACATCGGCCCGCATCGGCGGTAAGAGTTATCCTCAAACACCACGATCGAACTAGAGAGAAGAGCTTCAAGCCTAGTTTTTTGGCCGTGTCGGAAGACCGCTTCTTTGCTACCGTACCTTCGATCGAGAACTCGATGGATTCATCGACAGACAGATTTTCAAAAGGCGAGTCAGAAAATGTCAAAAAACTATCTTGAGCAATGTGAGTGACAGATTCGGCTGAGAGTAAGTCCAGCATCGCCGTCAGCTCCGAGCCAGATTGGGATGCGAGAAAAAATAGAGAGATGTTTGCTGGCGTTGTTGAAACCTTCTATATCGCTCAGTGCATTGCCCAAGGTTGGCTTTAAGGTTGCTCCATTTCAAGCTCGATGCGCGAGCGAGTGAATCTTCGCACGGTTTCGGATTCACTCGCTGGCGCTTCGGGCTGGTATTTAAACCGCGCTTGCCGAAAGGAAAACGCCTAGTTCCATGTTCCGCCTTAGATTTGGGGTTGGAGGTAGTAGATGAGGCAACGAGTCCTGCCCTTCCTTTACCCTTTTACTTTGTCTTTATTGCATCGTTTAATGCAGCCGCAGGATTCGTGGCCTCATCCACTACGCGAATATTGAGACGTAACGCTGCTTTAGCGACGTTTCTCCTGCTGCGGTTGGACGGTTCGGTCTGGAATCGGAAGCAAGCCAAGAAAAGATTTGCCGACTCAGGACATTAGCTGGAAGTGAGAATGGCTATGAACGGAACGACGTCCAAAAAACTAACGGAACCATCTTGGTTACAATCCGCTTCTTCGAGGTAGTTGCCAGTTGTCAGAAAGCCGATCAATGGATTGATATCAAAAAAGTTAACGGCACCGTCTTGATTGCAATCGCCCAAGATGATTGGGGCAGCGGCGTTGGCTGCGAAATCAACTATCAACGGCAAGTGATCGAAGTCCCCGGATAAAATGTTTTTGGTTCGCATCATATCGGTTTCAACCAAACCCGTTGCCGCCAATTCAAAACTCGACATCTCCGAAGGGTTGAGGATAAAACTGTGCTCGACCGAAATCACACTGTCGGTATACAGAACGTAGTCAAGAATTCCAGGTGGGAAAGGGCTGTTGTCATCTCGCCAAGTGTAGTCGGCCACGCCGGCTGCATTGTGGGTTGGGTTGGTGTCAGTCATGCTGCTTCCGTCCCAGTCCGTGCTGAGGCCGTTAATTCCGTCAAGCAAAATGTCGATCGGCTCGAAGCCTGTCACCGTATTTAGGTCGCCGACAACTGCCACCGCGGTGTCAGTGGCCAAGTCAATGTTGCCGCCGACGGTAAGGGCATCGTGGATCCAGTTGGCGATGGCGGTAGCCTCAGTAACACGTTGATCTCCATTGGAACCACAACACGGAAAGTGGTTGTTGAGAATATACATGTCGTTGGAAAAATAAGCGTCGGGAAGGTCGACTTGCGCCATCGCAATCCCGCGCGTTCCGCCGGGAACGTTGAACAATCTAAGCGACAGGGCGTAACGACTGATGATTAATTGGTTGCGTCCCTTGTGTACCTGCCACGATCCTGTTGGTAGAGGCGCGATTTGGTTGAAAAGATCTCTGGCTTCGCTGCTGGACGTGTTAAACGCTTCTTGGAAGGCATAAACGTCTGCGTCTACTGCGTCCACAAACCGAATCAGTTCGTCCCGATTAGAGGACTGAAAAAGTTGGTCGAAGAAAACGTTGTAATTGGCTAAGCGAAATGAGTCCGACGATTGGCGATCCACAAACGTTTGAGCCGAAACGCAATCGCTGAAAAAAACTACGGCGGCTGATGCAAAGAAAGCCAGCAGTTGAAGTGACCAAGTCTCGCGGGGTGATTTTGAAGGCACAATCAATCTCTCAGCGTGGGGTAGGCGAGGAAGTCAGAAAAGTGGGTTATATCCTAGCATCCATGAAGCCAATTTCCAATTTAAAGTTTGTAGGGCCGGTTCCCAACGGTCACGCCTCACCTTTGCCCAGAAAGTCCGGTGGAAACCGGCCCTGCGAGCACAAGTTACTCAAAATCTGTTGGACGCCGGCTGGCATTGGCGCTCACAGGATAACGCGCACGATGGCCAGCGCGCCCACTGCCGAAATGGCGAAGAAACTAATCCACAAGAACAAATCGTAAATCGGAGCAGGCGCGAGTTCTGCTGGTAACCGACGATAGCGAAACACCCAGGCCGCATAAACGACCATCAGCAACAGCAGTGCATTCGCGATCCCACCTGCGATCACCATCGCTACCGGTGCGGTAAAGGTCAGCCCCAATAGGGTCCACGATGATGGGAACAGCCACGCAAACACTGCGATCCAACGACGGCGTTGATCGACATTGGAGTAGTCCAGCAACTTCATTTCACTGAACGCGTCGGCGAACATGCGCGTCCAACAGGCGGTTCCAGAAAACAGCGTCGAAAACAAAACGATTACGGCACCGGTCAGATAAATCACCATCGCGCCTGAGCCTGCGGCTTCTGTGTAAATGACCGACAACGTTCGAATCATCTCTGAACCTTGAGGCACTTCGCCGCGACCATGCAGCACCGCCGCTCCCAGCACATAGAACGCGCAGGTCATCACCGTGTAAACAACCATCGAAGCAACCGCGTCCAAATACATGACGCCGATCCACCCTTTGGCACGCACGGTCCACTGTTGGGATTGCTCGCGTGGGCCAGCGTAATCGGCATACCCTTTCTCCAAGCACCAGTACGGATAAGCGATGATTTCTGAGGCACCGACGCCCGTCAATCCAAATGCTGCAACCGCGGCTCCCAAGACGGCCTTGGGCAACTCAAATTTTAGTCCTCCCGTTATCTGATCGAGCGTGATGGAATATTCTGTTCCTTGTAAAAACCCAACGCACAAGAGAGTGAAGATTGTGAACAGGACCATCATCGCCAAACAGGTATTCTCGATGGTTTTATACTTGCCCCACGCTACCAACGCTGCCGCCGCAACTCCGGCCAGCGCGGACCAGACCCAGACCGGCAGCGTTGGGATCGCAATGTTCAAGGCCTGTCCGACACCGGAAACGATCCCGCCATATTGGAAAAAAATCACGAACTGAACCAACAGAAACATCCAGATCGCCCAGCTTGCACTGACCAGTCGCGGACCTGCCAGTTTGTTGAAGGCAGCCATGGATGTTTCGCCGCTGCTGATGGCGTGGATCCCGAATTGTAGCTGCACACAAACTTTGACCAGACAGCTTACGATCACCACCCAGAGCGCTACGAATCCGGCTTGGGCTCCTAGAGTGGTGGTCATAATTAATTC
>CALDEW010000379.1 GCA_937942355.1 uncultured Pirellulaceae bacterium
TCCCCTATTGAAGATGGTGATGGTGGCTCGTGTTGGTGGTGTTTTGGATCATAAGATGATGATAGCCAATGACACGTTGGGGTCAACCGGCTGATTGAGCAAAAGATGCATTTACGTTGTAAGGGCTTCGTATCCCAACGGGGACTTCTCTATTAAACTTTCCTGACGAAGACCTTCAGACGGCCCTTATTGTCCTCGACCTGATTCCATTTATCATCGCAACCGAGGTACAACTGGCCGTCGGTCTGAGCGACGAACTTTCCTCGTTCGCTCATTCGGATCGGTTCAGATAGCTGATAATCGTCATGCGAGACGGTAATGTTTCCAGAGGTGATCGCAGTAATCACACCGTCGCGGCAGAAACGACCAGTCGAGGTTCCATTCTGTGCCGTCGCAACAGACCGATTGAAAAATGTGCTCAGCAAAATTGCGCACGAAAATGCCATGCCGCCGGGAAGAATTCCGATCATTGGAATTGCGGAGTGGAAGGAGAGCGGAGGCTACCGAGTGTACTTTGACTATGTTTTCATCGCAGATCCCAATTTATTTCAAAAAATGAGGTAAAAACGACGGTGAAAAATCCGAGCCGCATAGTTGCGAAGAAGATTCGCCTGCAATTTGCCTCAGCTACCAGAATCCTTTCCGCGCGTGATTAAACCGTCAAGCGTTAGCTCGCCAGATGCCAATTTATCGTAGTCCGATTGTGAGATACCCCTCACCCACAGCAGGTTCACTTCATCACCACGAAAATCACACAGTTTTGTCGGCTTCAAACCTGTGATCTCCGTTGCTTGAGAATCAGTAAGCAGTACTCCAATATCGCCCGCAGATGTCGAAAATTGGCAACTGTGGCCGGGGCCAAGCCAAGTGAAATTTTGCCACGGGTACAACGCAAGGCCAGCGAGTTGATTGACAATCTCTAGTGGCAGAGGTTCTGGCGCCGCGTCAGGAATTTCCGCTGATGCATCCGCCCGATCGATAAGAACTGCGATTTCGATTCGACGAAAATCAGATGGATTTTCCACAAACATTTCCACCGCAGGTTGCGGAAAGATTGACAGTCCCGCGGTCACCAACACATCATGTAGCGGTGTGCGATACTGAAGTATTTTGGCCAGCGGAAAGTGTTGACCGGGGACTTCTGTTTCAATGCGCATCTCCGGTGTCGTATCAAAACGCTGGTCGTGGCTTTCAATGATCAAGGGCAGCTGAACTTCCCACGGCGTTTGCGTCTGCGCGGATGCTTGTTGCCACGATTCCCAAAACTGTTGCGCGTTTTGGATGCGTTTGGTCATCAGAGGATTATCTGGCATCGGCCAGCAAACGTCGGTTGGATTCGCGCAGTTGGACGCGTAACCATGAAACCCGTCGACACCGCTCCAAGGCGGGATGATGGCGATAATGTTTTCACTCTGGTCCTCTGGGGAAATTTCCAACAACGCCGCGCCGGTGCCTTCCTCCAGCCAAACGACCTTCAACGTTTCCGCCGTTGGCAACCGATGGAGTTCCGGATCAACACAATCATGACGAGGCAGCATGGTGGCGATGCCGGCTGCCATTTCGTCCGCGTTGATCACATGAGGTCCCTTCTCCAGGTTCCTGACCCAACAAGCACGCATCCCAAAGCGCCCCGACCGCTCGCGCGATGCCGGGCTCTCGTTAAGGTAAAAGTAGACCGCCCGAGAATCGTGTTCAACAATTGCGTCAACATTGCCGTAGGGAGACGTTTCAAAAATAATCGAGTGAATTTCACGTTCTTCGGACAAGGGGGGAGCTCGGTTGAGAATAAAGATAATGCGGGGAGAATTTCCAACCGCATTTTACAGATTCTGAAAACTTAAGTAACAGGCGTGAAGTAGATTCCGGATACCGCCACTCCCATGGGTCGGACGATTCTCCGCCCCGTGCTATGATAACCAGCTCGTTTTCTCGTTAACTCAAAACGTTCAATTTGCTCAGCCTTCCTAAGATTTATGGCCACGACCGAAATTGATCCCAAGCCCCAAGCCAGCCCTAGCGGTGATGGTCCGGCGATCGCGTCAAAGAATCTTAAAAAGACCTACTCCTCAGGTCTTTTATGGGGCGAAAAATTGGAAGCCCTCAAAGGCGTCTCATTCGAGGTCAAACGTGGCGAGGTGTTTGGTTTGCTTGGCCCCAACGGCGCTGGAAAAACGACCTTCGTTAAAATCTTGCTGGGAATCATCACCAAATCTTCGGGCTCCGCGAGTCTGATGGGCTACCCTGCCGGCAGTATCGCCGGACGCAGCCACGTCGGTTACCTGCCCGAACACCTTCGTATCAGTTCTCATTTAACGGCGCTGACGGCATTGGAGCTATACGGGAACCTCAGCAACGTGCCATTAGAAACAATCAGATCCAAGCAAGATGAATTGCTGACTCTAGTGGGTCTCAAGGGCCGTGAGAAAGAGTCAGTCAAAAACTTCTCCAAAGGCATGCTGCAGCGGCTGGGTTTGGCTCAAGCACTATTGCATGATCCGAAACTGCTGATGCTGGATGAGCCTACCGATGGTTTGGACCCGCGTGCCCGCGCTGAGATGCGGGCCATCATTGCACGCCTGAGAGAATCCGGCGTTACCATTTTCCTCAACAGCCATCTCTTGCAAGAGGTGGAAATGATCTGCGATTCAGTTGCGATTCTCGATCGTGGCGCTTTGCAATATTGCGGTGACGTTTCCAACATCGGCGATGCCGTGGCCGGATCCGGGGATTCGATCGTCGCTGATGTCGAACTCGCCGGCGACCTTGGCAATCTATCATCTATTTGCAATGACATCGCATTCGAATTGACTCGCCCGGCAACAGACAACAATTTGTCAGCGCGATTCGAGTTCACCAACCAAGAACAAGTCGACAGCTTCGTTGACCGTTTACGGGCCAGCGACATTAGTATCCTTCGTCTTACGCCTCAGAAACTGAATCTTGAAGACGTCTTCTTAAAATTGATCCAAGAGTAGTCCATGCGGCCCTATTTCGCCATCATCAAAGACTCGTTTCGCGCCGCTTGGGCGTCGAAGGTGCTGTATGTTTTGCTTGGTCTGATCACGTTGTTGTTGCTTGTTCTTGCGCCACTTCATTATCAAGAGTCGTTGAATTGGAAACTGATTCCCGACGACTACCTTGGAAAGTCTGGCCCCATCAGTCAAAGGTTGTTCGATAAACATAATTCTACCGACGAACCTCTAATCGGCAGAATCTGGCACGCACTACCTGATGGGCTGCGTGACTCATTGACGTCGACGTTTGAAAAACCGAACGACCAACCTGTAACCCCCAACAAGCAAAAGATCGAGATGTTCGGCGAGGTCATCGGCGAACTGAACAACGTCATCGCGGAACCAGACTTCTTTGCGAAATCTGATTTGAGCTCACTGAGTCTTGGCAAAGAGGTCGCTTCGACTGATGACGGCAATGAGAGTATCGATAGCAAGCGTCGTCTCAATCGTTTGATCGTCTCAAAACTTTTTGCACCTTTGATCGAACCGAGCAACACGACTTCGATGAAGCCTTACTATGGTCCATGGTCGATTGGCTTTTTTCCTTTAGCAGCCAGCAAAGGCCAATTCACATCGGGCATTGCGTCCTACATCCCGGGTATCTTAGACAAATTCGTTCTTTCGATCGGATTGGCAATCGCGATCGTCGTTACCGCCAGTATCATTCCCGAGACTTTCGAACCGGGATCACTGAATCTATTACTAAGCAAACCCATTTCGCGTTTGGGACTGTTTATCGCCAAGTTCATAGGGGGTTGTGTTTTCATTTCGATCTGCGCGACGTATCTGTTCGCCGGAATCTGGCTGTGGTTGGGACTGGCGCTGGGTGTCTGGGAAAACGCGATTCTTCTAAGCATTCTTCTGTACATCATCGTGTTTGGGATCTATTTTTCTGTTTCCGCGTTCGTAGGGTTGGTCTATCGCAGCACCATCCTCGCGATCATGGTGACGTTGCTGTTTTGGGGCGCTTGTTTCTTGGTCGGCACGTCGTACGGTTTTTTAGACACGAAGCTACAGAACACCCGCATCGTAAAACTGGCCGAATCTGAGAATTCGATGATCGCTCTGAATCGCATGTCTCAATTGACCTACTGGCAGCCGCGCACCAAACAATGGCTGTCGCCAATTCCTAAAAGTGAACGGCAGGCCGAGCAGACAACAGTTAGCGCGGCATCGTGGTTCGGTGATCTCGCAGAGTACCCATTGCCGTTTGGACCGCTGGTGAACCCAGATGATCAGCGCCTAGTGGCCGGACGAACGTCGATGTCCAATTTCCTATCATTCGGTCAGCAAGAGCTATTGGCTTCGTCGCCCGGCGGTGGCACGATGCAGCCCAAAGGGAATTTTCCACGCGGTACGATTGATTTCCTTCAGGGTGCTGACGACCTGATTGCTGTGACGGGTGAAGGAAAGTTCTTTCGCTTCGGGCAGAAAAACAAAAGGGATACAAACAACAAAACACCTAAAGCAAAGCCATCGAACAGACTCTTTGTGCAACTCGGGCCCGACCAACCGACACCGGTGGCCAGTCGAGGCGTTTGTGCGATCAACCAGCAAACCAGCGAGATCGCGATCTACGGAAATCGGATCGTGTCCGTTTTCCGTCAAACTGACCAAGGATATCTTTTTGATCGTTCGATCGAAGTGGAAACGGATGCTCCTGATTCCATGAGCGCTCTGCTGGCGTTTGAAGGTGACACGATCATGCTTGCACTGGGCAACGGTCAGGTTATCACGCTCAAGGGCGATACCCTTGAGGAGTTGTTTGGCTATCGCCCAGACATCCACCATGCCATCGAATACGTCGTGGCGACGCAAGATGGACGTTTGTTTTTTGTGTTGTATCGGGACGGCACCGCGCGGATGTTAGACACGCAAAATCCCGAATCTATGTCACTGGCGCCGTTCACGGGGCAGGGCAATATCTCGGCGGTTAGCGTTTCCCAAACCGGAGAGCTCTTAGTAGCCGATCGAGGCAACCGAGTCACGCGCTATGACGTGAAAAAATTTGAACCCATCAAAACAGTGCGCCCCGACGACGGGACTATCGAGCAAATCTACTATTGGGGAATCAAGCCTCTGTACTCGATCTGGCCCAAGCCGGGCGAATTTTACAAAGTCGTCGCATGGCTGGCCCACGGGGATGATGGTGCTCCCGTCAATGAGATCGATCTCCGGCTGAAACCAAAATACCGAAGTCCCTGGGCTCCGCTGACCAGCGGGCTCGCCTTCATGGCCGTGATGCTTGGCTTGTCGTGCCTCTATTTCTGGCGCAAAGATTATTAGTTCCCCGCCAGCGCGAACCAATCGACTTGTTCGTCGAAGGCCTCCGCCTTGTGCCGCACGTGGGCTAACACCGGTACCGGCGTCCGTTCGGCAATCTGTTGCCTGTTGGTAGCAACGCTTGGATCACCGCCAGATGCCGCGTCGAGAACATCATTCAGGACAACGCCAGCGACATTCAAACCATCACCAAAGCATGCGGCCGTGATCAGTGTCTGTAGGGTTTGATTGATGGC
>CALDEW010000380.1 GCA_937942355.1 uncultured Pirellulaceae bacterium
TCTTCTGGGTCGATCATTTCGTTGGCAACCAATGGCCCCCACGTTCCGGCTGGATAACCATAAACCGGAATGGAAGGATCATTCTTCCATGCATCGAGGATAGGTTCGACGAACTTCCATGACGCTTCCACGCTGTCGCCATGCGCGTACAGCGTCGCATCACCCTTCATACAATCCAGCAACAGCCGTTCGTAGGCTTCTGGAACATCGCCCTCGCTGAGGTCGCTGTAATGAAAGTCCATACCGACATTTTTGACCTTGAAGCCCTGCCCGGGAACCTTCATGCCGAACTTCAGCAATAAGCCCTCATCGGGTTGGATACGAATCACCAGTTGATTATGTGATTGTACAAAGGCGTCGGCGTGATTAAACAATTGATGCGGCGGTTTTTTAAAGGTGATCGCGATTTCCGTGACTTTTGTCGGCATTCGCTTGCCTGTACGAATATAGAACGGAACGTTTGCCCAACGCCAGTTGTCTATGAAAAACTTAACCGCGGCGAAGGTTTCGGTCTTTGATTCGCTGGGGACGCCCTTTTCGTCGCGGTAACCCTTCACCATTTTGCCGCTCATGTCCGAGGCCATGTACTGCCCTCGGATCGAGCAATTGGCGACTTGGTCGGGCATGATTGGTCGCAGTGATTGAAACAGTTTCGCTTTTTCGCTGCGTATTGATTCCGCAGTCGGCGAAATCGGTGGTTCCATCGCGACATGAGCCACGATCTGCATCAAGTGATTTTGCAACATGTCTCGCAGCGCGCCGGAGGTGTCGTAATAACCGCCCCGGTCGCCAACGCCGAGTGTCTCGGCGGATGTGATTTCGATATGGTGGATATAGTTACGGTTCCAGAGCGGTTCAAAGACACCGTTAGCAAAACGCGTTACCAACAAATTTTGCACCGTTTCTTTACCGAGGTAATGATCGATGCGATAGATCTCTTCTTCCGGGAAATGTTCCTTGAGGTTACTGTTTAGTTGTTTCGCCGTTGCTAGGTCGTAACCAAATGGTTTTTCTACGACCAGACGTCGGTAGCCATTACTTGCGTCATTAAGTCGATGGGCGGCTAAGAAGCGCGGAATCTTTTCATACAGAACCGGTGGTGTCGAAAGGTAGAAAATGACATTGCCATCGGTCGAAAACTGCGAATCCAACTCTTTGAGGCGATCGGCGACTTTGGAATAGTCGGCCTCGTCATTGGTGTCGATCGGTTGATAGAACAGTCTTTCGGCGAACGCTTTTTTGTGTTCTTCGGATTCTCCGTCGATCGAATGCAAATCGTTTTTGAGAAACGCTTTGTTGCGAAAATCGTCATCCGAAAGTTTGCTGCGACTGACTCCCAGCAACGCAAAGTTCTCAGGCAGAAGATTACATTTGAAAAGATCGTAAACAGCCGGGACGAGTTTGCGCCGGGCCAAATCGCCTGATGCACCGAAGATGACAAAGATCAGCGGCTTAATTTCTTCTGATAGCACAATGAATCCTAAGGGCTTTTACTAAATGCTAAATTACGATGTCGCGACCCAACTGGCGTCGCAAAACGACCCATTGGCCAGCGTGCATCATCCAGTGAGACCCCAGCATGTTTACCAGTGCGCCCATTGTAGGTGCGTAGGATCGCATGCTTTCGGGCCCGGGTTTGTCAAAGTCTTCGTCGGACATGCCGCCGATGAGCTTGACGACGGCTTCGTGTTGCGCGGCGGCAATCTTCATCAGTTCCGTTTTGGGAACGAAGTCGGACGCGTTGTCGCTGGTCGCGGTTTCTTTGGAGTACTTATCGGCGAAGCCTTCTGGTAATGCTGGAAGTTCGCCGCAGGCCGATGCCATACCGTGCTCCGATGCGATCAAGTGACCGATCTGCCAGTTGATATGGTTGCATTTTGGGTGAGGACGCTGCATCGCTTCTTCGTCGGTCAAGTCCTCTAAGTAACTTCCACATACCATGGCCGATGTCTTTAGGTTGGTGATGAGAGCTTCGCGTGTATCCATGGCTATCTCCTTGGGAGCAAAAGTTAAAAGGAATACGGCCGGTGGGAACCGGCCCTACTTCTCAACATTATTTCTAAACGTCATAAGTTGTTGACGATGTGGTGCCGCCGCGACCAGTCCAGTTCGTGTGGAAGAACTCGCCGCGCGGTTTGTCCAGCCGTTCGTAAGTATGAGCGCCGAAGTAATCGCGTTGAGCCTGCAGCAGATTTGCCGGCAATCGTTCGGTGCGATAGCCATCGTAGTAAGCCAACGCCGCACCGATCGCGGGCATTGGAATACCCAAGGTCACCGCAGAGGAAACAACACGACGCCATGAGGCTTGAGCGTTTTCGACGGCGTCTTCGAAGAATTTGTCCAACAGCAGATTCGTCAGCTGTGGATCCTTTTCGAAAGCGTCACGAATGTTGTTGAGGAACCGGCTGCGAATGATGCAACCGCCTCGCCACATCAGTGCGATGCCGCCGTAGTTCAATTCCCATTCGCGTTCGTCTGAAACAGCCCGCATCAACTGGTAGCCTTGTGCGTAGGAAACGATCTTGGACGCGTAGAGCGCTTGTTCGAGGTCCGCCACCATGGCTGCTTTGTCGCCTTCGAATTTTGCGGTGGGTCCGTTGAGCGTTTTCGATGCCGTGACCCGCTCTTCTTTCAGTGCCGAGATACAACGCGCGAAAACAGCTTCGCCGATCAGCGTCAAAGGTTGACCGATTTCAAGCGCCGAGATCGCCGTCCATTTTCCGGTGCCCTTCTGTCCCGCCCGATCCATGATCAAATCGACGGTATGCTTGCCGGATTCTTCGTCCTTGTGACCGAAGATGTCGCGTGTGATTTCGATGAGGTAGCTGTCCAGTACTCCCTCGTTCCATTTCGAGAAGACCTCGTGCAGTTCCTCATTGGACATGCCCAGTCCATCTTTCATCATCTGGTAGGTTTCGCAGATCATCTGCATATCACCGTACTCGATGCCGTTGTGCACCATTTTCACAAAGTGCCCTGCCCCGCCGCGGCCAACCCAATCGCAGCATGGTTCGCCCTTTTCGGTTTGTGCGCTGATGCCTTGAAAGATGTCTTTGACGTGCGGCCAAGCATCCGGATTTCCGCCGGGCATGATGCTGGGGCCTTTGAGCGCACCTTCTTCACCGCCGGAGACGCCGGTGCCGATAAAGAGAATACCTTTGGCGGCCAGATCTTCAGTGCGGCGGACGCTGTCAGGGAACTCGCTGTTGCCACCGTCGATGATGATGTCACCTTTATCCAGATGAGGCAGTAATCCATCGATGACCATATCAACCGGCTTGCCGGCTTTGACCATGATCATGATGCGACGAGGGCTTTTTAGCGACGCGACGAGTTCTTCCGGCGTGTGCGTGCCGATGATCGTTTTACCGGCGGCGCGGCCTTCCATAAAGTCGTCGACCTTTTTTGTGGTGCGGTTATAAACGGCAACGGTAAAGCCCTTGCTGGCCATATTGAGAACGAGGTTTTCGCCCATAACGGCGAGGCCGACTAGGCCGATGTCTGCTGCTTCTGACAAGAGATTGCTCCTATGGAAAAATTGACTGACATAAATATAGCGGATGAAAATTTGGTGTTAACCTGCCGATAGTTACTGCTGGGAAATTTGCACAAGAAATCGCTCTAAATTCACTGGTACCGCAGAGCCTGTCGCACTAATGAAGCATTGATTAAGGCAAGCCTCTTCCGTCGGTCGCCGGTGGCGGGTTAGACTCTTTGTTGACGTCCTCCATCCTAGTGCGGTGTTCCAACTTAGTTTTAAGGTTGGAGGTAGCGGATGAGGCAACGAGTCCAACCTCTCCTTTACCCTTTGATTTAGCCATTAGTGCATCGTTTAATGCAGCTGCAGGATTCGTGGCCGCATCCACTACCCGAAAATTTAGACGTAACGCTGCACTAGGTCAGTTTGTGTCATGCCTACCGAAACACCCCTTCGCCAGCGCGATTCAGATCTCGTCGAAAACGCGATTCATATCGTCGGGGCTCGGACGAACAACCTTAAAAACGTCAGCGTTGACATTCCGCGCGACGCGCTAGTCGTCATCACCGGTCGCAGCGGCAGCGGGAAGAGTTCTCTGGCTTTTGACACTTTGTTTGCCGAAGGCCAGCGTCAATTCTTTGAGAGTCAGTCTCTGACCACGCGCCAGTACTTCAACCAGCTGCCGCGTCCGGATGTGGATTCAATTTCTGGTTTGCCGCCGACGTTATGTTTGGATCAGAATCCCGGCAGCGTGAACCCTCGTTCGACCGTTGGAACGATCAGCGAAGTCTACGACTACTTGCGGTTGATGATGGCCAAGGTGGGCGATGTTAAGTGTTTTCAATGCCAACAACCGATCGCGCAACAGACGGCGAAGGAAATTTGCGATTCCATTTTGAAGTTGCCCGAGGGATCGCGATTGATGCTGCTTTCTCCAATCGTCGATCGGCGCAAGGGGCAACATGAACAAGCGCTGAAAAAGATCCGCCGCGAACGCTTGGTGCGAGTCCGGATTGATGGCGATGTGTTGGACATCGACCGTTTGCCACCCTTAGCCGCTGAAATTCCGCATACGATCGAAGCGGTCACCGATCGAATTATCGTGAAACCGGGCATCCAAGAGCGACTGATTAAGGCGATTGAGCTTTCGGTTGAGCTGAGCGGCGGCGCGGTGATTGTTAGTTGGATCGAGCCCGATCAGATGGATGCGGCGTCCAAGACCGATACGACCCAATGGTCGGAGCGTCTGTACAGCACGATCTATGCGTGTACGAATTGCGACATTCATTATGCCGAGGTCGAACCGCGCACGTTTAGTTTCAACAGCCCCTTCGGCGCATGCGAAAGTTGTAATGGACTTGGATTCGCGATGCATTTTGATCCTGACCAGGTCATCGCCGATCGCAAACTCTCAATCACCAATCGTGCCATCACGATATGGGACCACTTAAGCAAGGCCGGCTATTCGAAGAAGGTTGCCGAACTTCTCCCGGTGTTGGAGTCGATCGGTTGGAGCGCTGAGGATCCGCTGAGCCAAATGGAGGAAGAGGTTTGGACTCAGTTTCTCTATCAACACGATCGCGCTGCTCCGGGTTTAATGTTAGTGTTAGAAAAGGAACTGGCGATCTCTGAGGATGATCAATGGTGCGATCAGTTAATTGATATGGAGACGCGATTGCCGTGTGCTGATTGTGGAACCAGTCGGTTGAACAGACGCGCCAATTCAGTTTTCCTTGCGGGACGCAACATCGCGGAGATTGTGGCGATGCCGCTGGATGAAGCGTTTGAGTTTTTCAAGTCGATCAGTTTTGATGATCAAAGAAGCGTCATCGCTCAGCCATTGCTTGCCGCGATCATCGCACGATTGCAATTCTTGGTCGAAGTCGGAGTTTCCTATCTGACGCTCGGCCGTTCCGCGGATACGCTGTCTGGAGGCGAACATCAGCGTGTGCGTTTGGGAACGTCGATCGGCACAGGGCTGACGAACGTGTGCTACATCCTGGACGAACCCTCCATCGGTTTGCATCAGCGCGACAATGACCGGTTGATCGGCTCGATTACGGCGCTGAAGGCGGCTGGGAATTCGATGGTCGTGGTCGAACACGACGAAAGCATCATTCGCGCGGCTGACTATGTGATCGACGTTGGGCCTGGCGCGGGCAATGTCGGTGGCACGATTGTAGGAAGGGGAACGCCAGAGGAACTAATGGCATGTGAGGATAGTGTGACGCGGCAGTATCTCTCTGGACAACGGACGGTCGCACCTGAATCCGATAGCCGCCCGATAGATCACAGACGCGTTATTCAGATCACAGGAGCATCAGGGTTTAATCTGAACTCGATCGACGTGCAGATTCCTTTGGGTGTTTTTGTTTGCGTGACGGGCGTCAGTGGCAGCGGAAAGAGTACGTTGATCAACCAGACTTTGGTGCCGGCCGTGAAGCGGCATTTGGAATTGGTTTCGTTGCCGCCGGAAAAACATGATTCGATTTCAGGATTAGATCAGGTCGATTCTTTGGTTTGCGTTGATCAAAAACCGATCGGTCGTTCACCAAAGAGTTGCTTGGCGACCTATACGGATTTGCTTGATCAGTTCCGAAAGATCTTTGCGGCGACGAAGGTTGCCAAGCAGCGTGGATACACCGTTTCACGGTTTAGCTTCAATTCGAAACAAGGTTGCTGTGAAAATTGTTCGGGGCAAGGGTTCGAGAAAGTGCGTTTGAAATTTCTTCCGGACGTGTTGGTGAAGTGCGATGTGTGCGACGGCCGGCGTTTCAATCCCAGCACTCTCCAGGCAAAATTTGGAGAGTTTTCGATTGCGGATGTGTTGGAGATGACCGTGGCACAGGCGCTCAATCAGTTCGAGGGCTTCCACCGAATCCGCCGGACGCTGCAATGTTTGGCGGACGTGGGGTTGGGGTATGTGCAGTTGGGACAACCCGCGACGACGTTGTCCGGCGGCGAGGCGCAGCGTATCAAACTTGCAAATCAATTGGCCAACCCCAAAGAAGGCCATACGCTTTACGTGTTGGATGAGCCCACGACAGGGCTGCATTTTGCGGACGTCGCGGATTTGTTGGAAGTGCTCAACCGCATCGTGGATGACGGGAATTCAGTGGTGGTCATCGAACACAATTTGGACGTGGCGGGGGCAGCCGACTGGGTGATTGATCTGGGCCCAGAAGGCGGTATCGGGGGCGGGAATGTGGTGGCCGTTGGGACGCCGGCGGACGTGGCTGAAGTCTCCGAATCGCACACCGGCAGGTATTTAGCTCGTTAATCCCTGCCGAGCCTCGGAAGTTCCTCAATGTAGCCTTTCGGTCTCCGAAAGTGCGCCTTTAGCGCTATTGCGCGCAACAGCGCTTGAGTGTTCTTTCGGAGACCGAAAGACAACTTTGCCTGGGGCATAGAAAGTTTAGAAGTCGGCTCTGCGGGATTTTGTTTGCCGCGTGAAGGTGCTACGATGTTAATATTAAGAGGTATCCTTGAACACCCAATTTTGAGAGTCGTTTTATGAGCGTTGATTTTGATTTGTTGCGTGCGCTGCACCGGATGCATCGTCAGTTGGCAGACATTGAACAGCGGCTTCGTAAAGGACCGTTGCAGGTTAAGATCGCGACGCAAAACGAAGCTTCGTTTGCGGCAGAACTGGATGACACCAAACATCGCCAAAAAGAAAATCGCTTGGCAACCGACCGCAAGCAAATGACGATGAATGAGCGTGAGGCCAAAGTTGAGGACATGAAATCGAAGCTCAACACGGCAGCCTCCAACAAAGAATTCCAGCTGCTAAAAGATCGCATCGCGGCCGATGAGCAGGCCAGTAGCGTTTTGGCCGACGAGATTTTTGAAATGCTCGAACGGCAAGACGTCATCGACCAAGAGGTCGTCGCAGCGACGGAGAACCTTGAGAAATCAAAAGTCGAAAGAAAGAAGATCGTCGATAAAGTGACCGGAGAAACGAAAGCGCTGGAGGAGGAACGAGCGCGGGTTGCGGGCGAGCTTGCTGAGAACGAAAAGAAGCTGCCGATGGACGTGAAGACTGACTATCGCCGCCGCGCAGATGCTAAGGGTGAAGATGTGTTGGCGGAAACCGACGCTAACACTTGCGGCAACTGCCAAGTTCACTTAACGGCTCAGATGAAGGCATCGCTGCTGATGAATGAAATCTTGTTCTGCCAAGGCTGCGGTGCGTTGTATTACTTAAAGGAAGGCGTTACCGCGAATTAAGCTGTAATCGAGATCGCTTTTACCAGTCTGACTTTTCCTGTTTTACCGATTGTATGCTCTTGCAAATTAATTTTCGTTACCAGCCATTTGTTGGGCGATAAGAAATGTACTCTTCTTTAGGAACGCCTTTTCTTAGGCTTCATATTAACAGTATAGTTTCGCGTACCGTCGTCTAACATTGAGCGTAAATCGCCAGTTATTCGGAGTACGCACTCAACACGGTCAGCACCAAAAAGCTGGCCGTGTTTTTTTGCGCGTTTGGGCTCAGTGGAAAAACTGCGGGCAGCTATAATTGACGGCATGAAACCAAGCTCTGCCAACTTAGAAAAACAAAGCTCGTCTCAGTCGATGGCAGCCGTGTTGAAGCTCGAGTCGGCGGAAATTGCTGCCGTCGCCAAACGAATTGTCGGTGATGCGTCGTGTGAATTGGCGTTGGAGAAACTCGTTCAATGCCGTGGCCGCATTCTGTTGACGGGGATGGGGAAAATGGGATTCGTGGCGCGCAAAGCCGCGGCTACGTTTTGCAGTACGGGCGCTCCCGCGGTCTATCTGCATCCCACCGAAGCGATTCACGGTGATCTAGGAATTGTGACGGCCGATGATGTGTTGGTCGTGATGTCTAACAGCGGCGAAACGAACGAAGTTCTGAAGATCGTTGAATATGCGCAGCGCGTTGACGTTCCGGTGATTGCACTGACGGGTGACCTCAATTCAACGTTGGCGGTGCATAGTGATGTCGTACTTGATTGTTGCGTGCAGCGCGAGGCCGATGAGTATTCGTTGGCCCCGACGTGCAGTACGACGGTGACTCTGGCGATGGCCGATGCACTTGCGGTCGCGCTGATGAAGGAGCGCGGGTTCACGGCGGAGCAGTTTGCAATTTTCCATCCCGGTGGAATGCTGGGAAAGAAGTTGTTACTCAAAGTCGACGATGTGATGCATTGTGGCGCTGAGATCCCCGTGGCCGATCGCGATGTCAGTTTTGGCGACGCACTTAGAATGATTGGCGAAAAGAAAATGGGGTGCCTGCTGTTGATCGATGGTGGGCAACGTTTGGTCGGCATCATTACCGACGGCGACTTGCGACGTCATTTGGCGGAGGCCTCCGGTTCTATTGCGGAAATGATGGCAGGAGGAGTTGGTGATGTGTTTTCTTCGTCCCCTGCGACGATCGCTAAGGATAAGTTGGCCGCTGAAGCGCTCCGTTTGATGGAAGATCGGCAGATAACGTCGCTGCCGGTTGTCGATGCGAGTGGCGGTATCTGTGGGTTGCTGCATTTACATGATTTGATCAAAGCAGGGCTGGCGTGATTGTAGCCTTTCGGTCTCCGAAAGTGCGCCTCTGGCGCTATCGCGCGCGACAGCGCTCGAGTGTTCTTTCGGAGACCGAAAGACTACTTTGTTTCAACCAATAGTAGTGAATAGAAATTTCAAGTAATAACACAATCCGATACTCTGCCGATTCAGAGGTTCGCAATCCGATCAAACTGTTGGGAGACATTGCCAATGACGCTTGGAGCGGGCGCGATTTGGCTTGGCGTTTGTTTTTGCGCAACGTGCGCGGAATGTATCGCCAGACTTTCTTAGGTCTATTCTGGGCCTTTCTGCCGCCGATCGCAAATACGGCGGTTTGGATTTTCTTGAGGCAGCAAGGCGTTTTCGATACGGGTGAAATGAGCGTGAACGCGACGCTGTACATTCTGACGGGAATGATTCTGTGGCAATCGTTTGCCGATGCGCTACAGATGCCGCTGAAGATCTTCAATCAAAACAAGAGTATGATCAGCAAGCTGCGTTTTTCGCGGGAGGCGTTGATTATGCTGGGAATCGGTGAGGGGTTCTTCAATCTGGCGATTCGGATGTTGCTGTTGATACCGGCGTTTTTGTGGTTCGGTGTGAGTCTCTCCTGGACGCTACTGTTGGTTCCTTTGACCATTATTTTAATGGTGTTGTGGGCGACCGCGATTGGATTGTTATTGATGCCGCTCGGTGCGCTGTATCAGGATGTTGGGCGGTTTCTTCAGTTGGCGATTCCGTTTTGGATGATCATCACGCCAATCATTTATGTGGCACCGGACACGTTTCCAGGGAGTTTGTTGGTGTGGCTGAATCCCGCCAGTCCGTTGCTGCTGCTCAGTCGTGACTTGATGTTGGTCGGGGGCAGCAGTTTTTGGGTGCCGGCACTTTTGGTTGGCGTGTTGGCGGTGCCAATGTTTCTGTTGGGGTTGGTCATTTTTCGGATATCCATTCCCGTGTTGGTGGAAAGGATGAGCACATGATTCATTCCGCGACCAGCAACGAAGACGAGATCGTTTTGGATGTCGACCACGTTTGGAAAATCTATTGCCGAAATCTAAAACGTTCCATGCGCTACGGCGTTCAGGATCTCAGCAGAGAAATCTTTGGCAAAGGCCGTGACCGAACGCAGTCCGATCTGCGGCCCGGAGAATTCTGCGCGGTCAAAGATGCTCATTTTCAAGTTCGATCAGGCGAGTGCGTGGGGATGTTGGGGCCCAATGGAGCTGGGAAGAGTTCGATGTTGAAGATGATTAACGGATTGATCAAACCTGATTCGGGTTCAATAACGATTCGCGGCAGTGTTGGAGCGATGATTGAATTGGGGACGGGGTTCAATCCAGTGCTTTCGGGACGCGAGAATATCTACATCAATGGCTCAATTCTGGGAATCAGTAAATCGGAGATCGACGCAAAGTTTGAAAAGGTCGTTGAATTTGCAGAACTTGGCCACGTGATTGATTCGCCAATCATGACGTATAGCACCGGCATGAAAATGCGGCTTGGATTTTCGATCGGAGCCAACTTGCGGCCGAAGCTACTGTTGATCGATGAAGTCCTTGCGGTCGGCGACGTTGGTTTTCGAATGAAGTGTTTTGCTCATCTGCGCAAGTTAGTCGAAGAGGGCGTTAGTATTATTTTGGTGACCCATGCGGTTTCGATGCTCAACCGCGTTGCGACACGTTCGATTGTGTTTCATCATGGTTCGATCATTCATGATGGTGACTTGGAAACTGGCTGCGTTGTGTACGAAGAAACGATGGGAGCGTCCGATCGCGTTGGCAATCAAGGTAATTCCCAAGCACAAGCCTCGACCACCGGCGTCTCAATTGCCTCGGTGGAAGTTGTTGACGAACATGGCAACGCTAATAAAGAATTTGAGACAGGCCAAGACGTTGTTATCAAAGTTGAGGTTAAGGCGGATCGTGCGGCAGAGGATCTGAATTTGGTCGCGGCTTTATGGTCGCCCGTGCATGGGAGGATCGCTTCGATGTCCACCGCCAGTCAACACGTGCAATTCGGTGCTGTTAAAGATTCGACGGTGACGGTGACGTTGAGGTTTGAAAAAGTTGCGCTTTTATTGGGCGCGTATCATTTTAATTTGTCTTTGTATGGTCCCGTATCAACTGACTTTCACCACCGTGTATCGGGGATAGGGAACTTTCGTATCGTAGGCCCGCCAACTTGTTCGCTGGGGCGCGGTATTGATGGGATTCTTAAGATTGATCATCAGTGGAAAATTGACTGATATTGAAATTGACTTCTTAGTCTTTGAGCAACGTTTTAGGTTCAACCATGGCACAGCAGCCAAACATTCACTTTGTCATCAGCGCCCCGCGCAGCGGTTCGACGTGGCTGACGACGGCGCTCAATCATCATCCGGAGATCTTTGCAACCGAACACCGTTTGTTTGGCGATTTTTGCGAAGTGTGGAAGAATAACGATGGTACGACGATGCCGCGTATTACCTTTGACAAATACGCTCGTGCGTTTTCGCAGCACTATTTCCATGATGCGATGGATCTGGACAAGTCCGAATTTGTGAACGCGTTACAGAAATCGTTTATTCATTTTGTTGTGGGTTTCGCGGTGAGAAGGACGGGTAAGTCGATCGTCATCGATAAGGTGACGCCGTATCCGGGGACTTCGGATTTGGTCCTACAGAAGATTCGGTCCACGGTGCCCGAGGCTAAGATCATTCAATTGGTGCGCGATGGGCGGGATGTGCTGACCAGTGGCACCTATGATTGGGTCCTTAAAGATGCAATGGGGACGGCTCGTCATCAATTTGTGATTGAGAGGACGTTGGGGAAGTTGGATCGGTTCTTTGACGATGCGGTGATCGAGAAGTGGGCTGGAAATTGGAAAGAGACGTTAATTCCCTTCGATGAAAACCCTGCTGATGTTCGAGTGACCTACGAAGCGATGAAGCTGGATCTGGCATCGTCCTTGAGAGATGTTTTTCAGGCAGTGGGAGCCGTCGATGACGGGTCTGTTGCTGGGAAAGCCGATCAGGAAACTCGATTTGAGAAGATGACCGGAAGGGAATCTGGAGACGCTCTGTCACCGACGGCGAAGGCCAGAAAGGGAGTCGCTGGTGATTGGAAACGGCATTTCACAATCCGTGATGGACGAATTTTTCATCGGATAGCAGGGGAACAATTGCTGCAGTACGGATACGAGAGTGACCCGTATTGGTTTAAAACGCTGCCGGAATCTTTGGGATGGAAGCAGTAGGGACCCGTTGGTTGCGTTTGAGAGCGGTAACGCAAACTTTTTTTTCAGCACTCACGGTGCTGTTGGTTACGATCCTCAGCAGGATCCGCTGGTGAAACCACCGGTGTATGCCGGTTGGTAGTTGTAGCCAGTATTGGGGTAATACTGCTGGTAACCACCTTGGGTGGGAACCTGGCCGCCGTTTAGATTTCCGTAGGGGCTGGCAAATTGATTGCCGTAAGCTCCATAACTTCCAGCTCCATAATTTCCGGTCGCAGCATCGGGCTGGCCGTAGCTGGGCAGGCTGTTGTTGTAGCCACCAAACCCCGCGTAGCCATCTGCCGCTCGGGTTTGCGATCCACTGACCGCGCCGTAAGAGGGTAGTTGGCCTTGATAGTAACCTTGGTGCGGCGTGACGGCCTGTCGAAATGCCTGATGTGGCTGGAGTGTTCCAGAGGAAGCACATCCTGCCCCACAGGTTAGCAGAAACAAAATAAACAGCGCACCCGATCGTCTAAGGGCGGTCGTAAGCGAACCGATGACGGGCGATTTGGCAAATGATTTTTTTAAGATCACGAAAACTTTCTGAAAGATGGGAGGGTGCGATTATCTGCAGAGGGTTACGGAGCGGTTCTATTAATTGTTCACGATGAATACGTGGTTTGGAAAAAAATTTGCTTGGTGGCCAAGAAAAGTTTAAGCCGTAAAACGTTGCTATCGTTACTGCCCCAACGGTCCAGCTTGAGGCTCGCACACTGGCTGTGGCATGACTGATTGAATGCGATGAATAAGAAAAATCGTTGCTCGTCAGACGATTCGGCGCGACCGGAATAATTTCGCGCCGACTTATCGAGGCTTTTGCGATGGACGATAAATTTGGTACTCCATCAGTGTTGACGGTCGCGCTCCCAGAAACTCAAGACCGCAGTCAATTCAAGACCCTCCGCTTAAACAATACGACCCCGGCGAACTAGAAATGCATCTTAAGTCTGATACCACGTCACCTGTTTCCGATGAACGTATTGTTTCTTATTGGAAGCTTGGCAAGCCCGTGACGGCAGGGCGTTGGTACAACATCTTTCGCGCCAAACCAAAGTCTTTAGGGGCGGATTGCCCTTACGATTATGTCGTGAAAATGATTAACCCCTATCTCCGGACAAATCAGTTACAGTATGCGCTCGACCGATTAGGCCGCGAAGCTATCGCGACCGAACACATCGTTCACAACAATGTGATTCGCCTGTTAGATGCAGAATTGGACAGGGCTCCCTTCTTTTTGGTGCAGCCTTGGATGCCAGGTAGCAGTTTTGATCGTTTTCAATCCGCCACCACGCAAACAACGCTCAATCGCTTGGTTTGGGTTGCTCGTCAAGTAGCTGAAGCGATCCACGCAGGACACGAGAAGGGTCGCGCCCATCTGGGGCTTGATCCGTCCCATGTTTTACTGGGCCGAACAGGGCGTGTGACAATGATCGGTTGGTCGCAGTCACATCCGGTGGGCGAGTTAGCGTGGATGCCACACGATCGAGTGCAAATGGCGATGTATACAGCGCCAGAGTGTTTCAAGACGAGCTACCGAGCCGATTTTGCCAGCGATGTTTATTCACTGGGAGCTTTGATTTACAAATCACTTTGCCGACGAGCACCGTTTGAAGGCCAGTCGGTTAAGGCCATCGCCGAGGCAGCAACAAAATCTATGACTGTCGATTTAATGATCAAGCAGCCCGCATGTCCGCCGGCGTTGTATCGTCTGGTTAGAAAGATGCTCGATCGGAATCCTGCGAAGCGCCCTGCCATGCGGTCGGTGCTGGAGTCGTTGATTGCAATCGAGATTGAGCATCTCTGCGATCCAACTCTGATTGCTCTATAGGTTGGAGTGGGGCTGGGGACGGTTTTCTGGCAGTCCACAGGTGCATTGTTCTGTCTAATTTTGATAGAAGATTCGTTACACGACTGAGTTACACACGACTGAGACGCGGGGTTCAGGGCGAAGGGAAGAAACACCGGGGAAAAGTGGCTCAACGAACCAGCGGCTAGCGCCTCGCCGCTAACGAATCGAGTCGTTCTGGACCTGATGTAAGCAGAAGAGCTACTCCCTTGGATGATGGGAGATCTTTTACTTCAACTGTGCTTTCATTAGAGACAGTTGATGCGTGACGGCAACGAACACTACAAAAATCACTACAAATTCAGTAGACGATCAATATCAGGGATGACCATTCCACCAAAGTCCGTCTTGAAGGCACCCAAGTGAGGACAGCCGTTGAGCTCTTCAAACTGGGTGTCGCTGGATTTTGGGATCTTCATCGAGTGCATTTGCGTTTGAGTGTAGAAGCCCAAATAACGGTGTCCACTGCCACGGGCGATGACCAAACGGCGGCCGCGCTGGTTCTGGCGTTTCTCTCCACCACGGCTTTCCATATTGAAAGCCGATCCAAGCTTGATGATTGGAACAGGGATTTTTCGCCAAGTAATGTATCCGCTGAAAACGTCACTTTCGAATGGCGATGTCATAAAAGGGTGGGACGTGACCACAGCGGCAACGGACGCCAGGGGAAGGCAGAAAACAAAATTTAACAGTTGCCTCGGCACGTCTTCGGGGACGAAGGAGATCAGGTGATCGCCGCCTCGCCGAGATGGTGTTGTTTGTGCGGCGATAGTCGGGGAGGAGATCACCGGTTCAGGTTTAGAAACAGGTTTTTCGTCCACGAACCTTAACGCTTTAAGCGGATCGACCACCAGCGCAAGGGCCTCGTCAGGATCATCGCTCTCGGGGGCAATGTTGGTGATGTGCGAAAACAGCTCGGCTGTACCCTTGGGCTGAGCCACACTGGGAATTTGGTGCCAGTGACTCGGGGCGACATCAATCGGACGCGATACTTGGCCAACCCGAATCGTCGCGACCTTGTTGTTTAAACGAATCGCGACCAATGCCCGTTCTTCGTCCGATGGAACAATGTCCAATCCTAGGTGCAACGATAGTAGCGTCGCCAACGATGCCACCGGAAGATCACCTTCAGGAGTAGAAAGTACTTCCATTTCCTTTCCCAGCTGTTGCCGCGCGACTTGATATACACCTGAAAGATGAGTCGTTGGCAAGGCAAAGCGATAGCCACCAGTCACGCAAGTTACCACTTGGTGCTGCGCCGAGTTGACTACGGTTGCGTTGGCCGGGGATGCCAACAGATTGGAAGATCTAGTTGTACTGGTAGTAGTCATTTATGGGCTTCTTTTACGTTAACGTATAATCCTGTTGACTGCCTGGGGGATGCTGAGTTTTCGCGGCCGAGCGATCGGGCTCGAAAGGCCTAGGCCTGTACAGACTCACGTGCTTCATCGACCATACGCGTGATCAGGTCAATCAATTGATCGTCGTTGAACGGTTTCACGACGTGTTCATCTGCACCTGCGTCAGCCGCCATCTTTCGGTGCTTCTCTCCAGCACGCGAGGTGACCATGACGATCGGCGTGTTTCTAAATTCGTCCTGGTTGCGAAGCCGTCCAATAAGTTCGATGCCGTCCATACGTGGCATCTCCATATCGCAAAGGAAAACTTCCGGCGGCGTTTCCGCGGTCTCCAAGACTTCCAGAGCATCCACACCATCTTTTCCTACCAGCACATCCCAACCTGACGATCGCAGCAGGTTGGTCGTCACACGACGAACGGAAATCGAATCGTCAATCACCATCGCAGTTCGGCGACGATCGACGGTGGCGACTTCGCTGCTGTTGGCAAATGATGTCGCGGCGCGACGGGCGATTTGCTGACCTACAAGATCTGACGGATCGAGAATAGGAATAACGGTACCATCACCAGCGACCGTGGCGCCGATAAGTCCCGGAACGCTGGCCAAGTGGTCGCCCAGTGTTTTCACCACGATATCTTGGCCACCGATGACGTCGTCCACGGTGATTGCCATTTCGTCATCACCTGTACGGACCAGCAACAGCGGTCTTGTTTGCTTGAAGGCATCTTTATCTTCTGAACGCAACTGCAGGTGGTTGGCCATCTCTTTGAGCTGAACCGTGCGGTCGCCCAGGTTGACGATGGGCTGACTTCCGACGACGGTTACGTTGGATGGATCCAGACGCAGGATCTGTTGAATCGCCTGCATAGGAATCGCGAAGGTGAGACTGTTTGATTCGATCAGGAGTGCACGCGACACCGCCAGCGTTGTCGGAAGGTGAACCGTAAAGGTTGACCCTTGTCCCAATTCGCTTTCGACCGAGATAGATCCCTTAAGTCGCTGGACGGCTTCACGGACAACGTCCATACCGACGCCTCGACCGGATACATCGGTAAGTTTGTCGGCGGTGCTGAAACCAGGCAGGAAGATGAGTGACCTCAACTCTTCTTGGGTCAGCTTCTGATCCTCTTTGATCATCCCTCGATTAACGGCAAGCTTTCGTATTTTCGCCAGATCCAGACCGCCACCATCATCGGAGACGCGGATCGTAACCTGCGTACCTTGGTTGAGGGCTTCGATTTGCAGCGTTGCTTTTTCCGGTTTGCCGGCGGCCGCGCGAGCTTCGGGTAGTTCCACGCCATGATCGAGAGCGTTTCGGATCAAGTGCAATAGTGGGTCGGTGATCTCTTCAAGAACGGTTTTGTCAAGCTCGGTGCCCTCACCTTTGATGACAAGGTCGACTTTCTTGCCAAGTTTGTTGGAGACGCTGCGGACGGTTCGATCGAGCCTGTTGATGATGTTGCTGACTGGAACCATGCGGATGTGCATGAGGTTATCCTGAGCATCACGTGTCAAACGTTGCTGCCGGCCCAAGAGAGAATCGAAGTCACCGTGCAATGTGCGGAACTCACTTGTGATCACCGCGACATCGTTCGTCGATTCCGATAACGTTCTGGCCAGCAAATGGAATTCGGTATAGCGATCAAACTCAAGGCTATCGAGGGACTCCGATCGTCCCGACGTTGCCAATGGCGTGTTAGGTCTGGCTCCACTGGTGTTCCGGGTGCCGCTGCGCAATGCTTCAACGCTATAACGCGTCTCTACATCGTGAGCAACCGCCCGGAATCTTGAAAGCGCGGTCTGCATATCTTCGATGCGCTGTTCCATGTCCGCCAATCGCTGAGCAAACGAAGAACGATTTACGATCATCTCGCCGACGAGGCCAACCAGGCTGTCGATCCTGTCCAGCGGAACACGCAGATACTGTGTTGCTTCTTTGGAAGGGCTGATAGTTCGATTTGACTTCTCATCGCCTGCGTCGGGTGATGTGGCTGTTTCGGAAGCTGCTGCAACGGGTTCCGGTTCGAGAGCGGTTTCTGCTTCAACGGCTGCGGCAACCGCTTCATCAGATTCCTCATCTTCGGCTTCGAAGTCGCCGACATCACCAAGTCCCGCCAGTGCTGCGGCTAATTCGGCATCAACTTCATCCGCTGCTTCGGCAGCTGTAGAGACCTCGGAATCTTCTTGCGTTTGTTCTTCTTCAGAACCACCGGCGTTAACCATTTCCTCATCGTACTGCTGATACAGATCCATCAAGACCTTTGCGGTCGCATCAACATCGACCTCGGTTGTCGTGAGGTCTTGCAGCTGATCGGCGGTGGCCAAGAGAAGATGGATTTGTTTTTCGTTGGCGTGTTGATTGGTTTCGGCCAGATGATCGAGCAAATCTTCCATCCGGTGGGAGATCCGTGTGACGGCTTCCATTCCCACTGCACCTGCGGCTCCCTTGAGCGTATGAGCCGCGCGGCGGACGTCACCCAGAGCGGTGGTGTCAGTATTGTCGGCACGCATGCGATCCATTCCGTCGTAGATCGTCAACATGTGCTCTTCAGCCTCTTCGCTGAAGATTTCTGCCAATTCTGGGGCCATTTTGCTGCCGGCCAGAAGTTGATTTGTAACTTCCTGAAGGTCAAGTTTGTTGTCTGACATCAGATTACTTCCTGTAAAAAAACGCTGGTTTGGGGGAAGGAGATCGCCCGAACGACGCCGACCGAGAGGAAATATATTCCCGGTCGGCGCTGGTTCGGTAATCTTCCACCAGTGCATCGTTGCTATGCACCGGCGAATTCGTTTTAGCTTTCGCAACTAGACGTTGCGAAAGCCTGCTTAAGAAACAGGATCAGCGTTAGGCGCAGGTGCCGCTGAACTTGAACTTGTGGCAATTGCCGAAACTTCCTTCAGGCCACTAAGGACTTCCGCTTCGGCTTCATTGGTCAACTTGAACTGAGAAACTGAATCACGAAGCTGATTCGCAAGCGTCGATAGCTGGCCAACGGACTGCGTCGCGTTACGTGACTTGTCAGCCGAAGCTTTCGTAGTTTCAGAAATCTTAGTCATCGTTGTCGCAATGTCTGTCGCCGCATTGGCCTGTTCAAGAGCCGATGTCGACACACCCTTAATCAAGTCTTCCAGTTGACGGGACACGTCATCAATCTCGGACAGCGTTTGACCCGCCTGAGAAGCAAGTTGAGAACCCTCGACAACCTCACGCGTCGACTCTTCCATATCCGCGATCGCTTCAGACGTTTCCGTCTGAATCGCTTTAATCAGCGTCGCGATCTGCTTTGTCGCATCAGTGGATCGTTCCGCCAGACGTTCAACTTCTTCCGCAACCACCGCAAAACCTTGTCCCGCGTCACCGGCCATCGCCGCCTGAATCGACGCGTTCAAAGCAAGAATCGAAGTACGATCAGCAATATCCGAAATCAACTGAACGATCTCGCCAATCTCCTGGGATGATTCACCCAGACGCTTAATACGTTTCGATGTGGCTTGCACCTGTTCACGAATACGATCCATACCCTGAACCGTATCGGACACCGCCTGGAAACCACGGGAAGCAGTTTCACGGGCTTTCTGGGCCACTTTAGCCGAGTCTTCCGATTGATTCGCCACCGCCTGAATCTGGGTCGTAATATCAACAACCTTCTGAGAAGCGTCGGTGATCTGATCGGCTTGAGCATCCGATTCCTGCGACAGCGAGTTAGAAACGTCAGCAATAGAACCCGCAGATGTGGTCACCTGATCCGTCGCGTTTTGTACACGAGAAACAATAGAACGCAACTGCTCGGTCATACTATTAACCGTACCGGCGATCGAGCCGGTGATGTCTTCCTTCACCTCAGCGTTAATGGTCAAGTCACCCGCCGCGATGTTCTCCATCTCGCCGATGAGAGACTCAATCGAATCCTGAATCTCTTGACGTTCATCGTTGGATTGAATCAGGGTCAGCGTGTTGTCACACATCGCGTTGAGGGCGACCGCAACGTCACCAAGTTCGTCGTTGGTAATCTTTTCAGCACGAGCATCAAAGATACCAATACCAATACTAGAAAGCATGTCGTTAATGGAGTCTGCTTGGCCCGCAATACGTTTCGCAAACAGGTAAGTCAAAAATGCACCAATCAACGAACCGAACAAAATAACCACCGCTGATTGTTGAAGCATACCAGTAGCAGCAATAGGAGCCCGAACCTCAGCGAGGTCCATCTCGGACATCAAAGCCCATTTAATAGGTTGTCTTCCTGGACCGCCTTTATAAACCGTCACCGGCGCCCAGGAGCTAAGCACGGGAGCACCACGGTAATCGTCAATGATTTTTGTACCCGAGTTGCCGTTGGTAAAAACGTCTCGGACAGGTTCTGTCTCAACGGTCAATTCGGGGTTGATAATGGTCGTGTCTTTGGTGATGTAACCGGTCGAAATCAGACCCGCACCGTTGTCTTCATCGTCGTGAATAAAGCGCGAGTCGTTACGCATCAGATTTTCAGGTCCAACAGCATACGTTTCGCCTGAATAACCCAGACCCGCACGTTCGTCCAGAATCGCCGAGATACGTCCAATCGGCATCTGGAAAATCGCGACGCCGATTTTTGTGTCCCCATCGAAAATCGGTGACGAAATGAAGGAAGCAGGTGCTTCGTAAGAAGGCGTGTAGGTCGCGTAGTCAACCAGGAACACGTCGTCTTTGTTTTCAGCGGCCGCAGCTAGACGGAACGCCTCGCCGAAGTTTGTTTTCGCATAAGGACCCGTTCGAAGAGAAGTCGTATAATCCATCTCTTTATAAACGGAGTAAACGATGTCGCCTGAATCAAGATCGCACAAGAAAATATCGTAGTACTCAAACTCACGTAGGTAACTACGAACAATAGGGTGAAATTTTCCGTGCAACTGGCTGTACTTGGTCCCATCAGACGCCGCATCCATTTCTTCCTTCGACCCCAGTGGATTGGGGTTGTTGGAAATGTATTGGTACTGGAGGTAGATCGAATCATCATCCAGTGGCTTCATCTGAGCTCGCAGGTCAGGCTTTTCGCCGGTGATTTTGGTGTATTCCGCACCGAATTCGTTGGTGTAATAGCCCAATAGCGATTGCTTCATTGCTTCCATTTGAGCTTCATCGACAGCAGTTTCTTCACGCACAGCCTTCAGTGCAGTCGGGAACTCCCGCATCGCATCGACGACCATCTGGTTTTCACTGAAGGTACCAATCTGAGCGTCGATCTGCTCAAAATAACTTTCGATCTGGTTCGCCTTAACGGTTCGAATCGCAGTCAACTGATCGAAAGCCTGATCCATAATACCGCCCGATGCGGCGGTGTACATGGTGTAACCAAGAATCGCCATAGGCAAAAGGGCCACGAGGCCGAGCATCAGAAGTAGCTTCCGGAGAATACTACTGGAGAAGTACTTTACCACTGCATTTTCTTGCAGCGTTTTTGAGAGTGACATTGGTTTACCTCTGTGAAATTTGTTGTGTAGGGGGTTGTTTCAACGAGTGACTTGCGTCATCGTTCGGTAAGTAAGATCGGTTCCACTAAGCGACTTCTAAATTCAGGCGTCGCCCATATTGAAGGGACCAGTATTTCCGTCACTGTTTCGCGAAAGCTTGTAGCTCGCCGCAGCCCAGTAACAGGTCGGGGTCGATCAAAACGGTGGTCGCCTGATCGGTAACCGCGATGCCATCAGAAAAAGCGGCAACACGGTCAGATAAGCCGGAAAGAGGTCCTCGCTCACCGCTGAGGTGCCTAATTCCAAGTACGCGATCAACAACAACTGCCGTTGTAGCGGCGTATCGTTTGCTGTTAACCACGATGATTTTTTCACCGATCGCTTGGCGATCGGATTTTAGATTCATGAGATTTCGGAAGTCCGTAACGGATAAGATTTGGCCACGCAGGTTGGTAACGCCGCGAAGCCAATTGGGAGTCCGAGGGAGGGAGGTGATATCGCCGCAACGATCAATTTCAAGAACACCCGTCAATGGCAATCCGAATTGCTGGTCGCCGATTTCAAACACGACGTGACGCGGCCCAAGATCGACCGCTTCTTCTTCCTCGTCGTCACCAGATTCGCTCGCCTTGTCGGAGCCTTCTAAGAGCATCTCGGGCGTAACGCCATCGTCGATTGCCGAGCTAACTCGTTTGAGCAGTTCTTCCAGCGCGGTCGTTGGATCAGATACGGAACTGGATGCTTCGGCCGCGATCGAGGGATTGGCAGGTGCCTGTTCGGGTGCGCTCAGAAGGACGTCGTCGCTTTGGGCAATGTCTTGCCAGTCGACAGCCTCTTCACCAAACGCCGCGGCAAGTGCTTTTTGGAGGTCTTCATTTGAGACGTCTTCCAAACTTTCGGGTTCTTTATCAGCCATGATACTTCGCTCTTAATCCTTCCTGGATTCTTTTATTACTTCGCTGCTTTTTAAACTTTACTATTTTCTTAGTGGATCGCCGTTATCATCTCTTCTAAAACGCCCAATAGTTCATCTTTTTCAATTGGCTTTGAAAGATATCCATCGGCGCCCTGACGATGCCCCCAGATTCGATCGTTTTCTTGATCTTTGGCGGTGACCATCAAGACCTTGATCATCAATTCTGGGTCTGCTTTTATCGCGCGGCAAACCTGGTAACCGTTCTTTTTGGGTAGGACGATATCCAGAATGACAACTTCCGGATGGTGCTTCTTAATTAATTCGATGGCCGTTTCACCGTCTTCAGCTATCAAAAAGGAATAGCCGGCGTCCTCCACAATCTGAACCATCTGCTGACGCGCGGTGGGGCTGTCTTCGACGATCAGGATTTGCAAATCTTCACTCATACGGAACTATCTCTTTGACTTGACGAGGACGGCGAACTACCAGGATTCTTTGAGCTCGCGCACAAAGACAACGGTGCTCTGGTCAATTTGTTTGCCCAAGGGTGAATCAAAACCGACCAAGACGATGGCGTGGTAGAGCACGGTGGCACAGGCGCGAATCAGCGCGAGCCCCAGTTCCTCGTAAGTGGACTTTATTTCCTCGCTGTCTTCAGAGCCGAGGAACTTGCGCTTGATGGCCGATCCCCAGCTGCGAGAATTTAGTATCTCTTGGTAAGTTGCACTTCGATGCAAAGCTTTTGAAATCTCTTCGCGTGTCTGATCAGCTTCTTCGCCTTGAAAAAAGCGGTCAGAGAAATCAAGCAAACGCGTCAGCATTTTCTTCGCGGTTGCGGCAGCGCCGTCCATGTGTTCTTCACGGCCGGATTCCTTTGCCGCTGCAATCAAAGATTCCAACTGACAGATGAGATCCACACAAGCGATTTCGAGTTCGCCCTGATCGATGGTTCGAGGCGGATCAACAGCCGGTGACGCAGTAACCTGTGGATCGCCGGGCAGTGGAGGATTTGCTTGAGACATGATGATTTTGGGGGCAAACGTTGAGTTAAAAAGGAGAAGTGAAGTCCGACTTCACTTCTCAATCACGGTGAAGTTTCAAAGTTGAATCGTGTAAATGGGTTATGAAACCGAGGCACTTGCGTGTTGTTTTACCTTTGCGATTAGTTCGCTGGATTCGAACGGCTTAACGATGTAATCGTTGCAGCCAGCCATCTTCCCACGCATTTTGTCAAACACGCCGTCCTTACCCGAAAGCATGATGACGGGAATGTGCTTGGTGCGGTCGTACTTTTTGACAAACTTGCACAGCTGATAGCCTCCCAGTCGAGGCATGTTGATGTCCGACAGGATCACGTCTGGCAGTTGCTCCGACAGAAGTGTTAACGCTTCAACGCCATCGGCTGCGGTGATGATACGGAAGCCTTGTCGCTCAAGTGTCATCGTCAACAATTTGCGAATGGTTGGGCTGTCATCGACGGCCAAAACCAATGGCATCTCTTCGTCAGACTGTTGGGCTACCGGAGCAGCAACGGGCGGTTGAATCGTTTCTTGAACGTCAGCCGATAGGTCAGTAAGGTCCTCTTGGATTGTTTGTTCTACATCCGTTGATGTTACAGCGGCTGCGGTTACTGCGGCGGCGGCAGCGGCGGCTGTTGCGGCAGCAGCGGCTTGAGCTTCTGCGGCAGCTTGAGCTTCTGCAGCGGCCTCTGCTTCTGCAGCGGCCCGAGCTTGAGCCTCTGCGGCAGCTTCTGCCTCTGCGGCGGCTTGAGCTTCTTCGGCCTGTCGTTTGGCTTCGGCTTCATCAGCAAGCCGCTGGAGTTCTGCTTCCTCTTCGGCTTTACGAGCCGCTTCGGCTTCCGCTGCTACGCGAGCGGCTTCGGCTTCTTCTGCGACACGTGCCGCTTCAGCTTCTTCTGCAACGCGTGCCGCTTCTGCTTCGTCAGCTAAACGGGCTGCTTCGGCGGCTTCCTCTGCTTCGGCTTCGAGGCGGGCGGCTTCAGCTGCTGCTTCTTCAGCAGCGGCAGCTTCCGCGGCGGCAGTTGCTTCTTCGTCCTCAGTTTCTGCGACGGCTTCTTCAGCTGATTCTTCTTCGTCTGACTCGGCAACGACTTCTTGTTCTTCGTCCTCTTCTGCGACGACTTCCTCTGCCTGATCTTGCTCTTCTTCTTCCGATTCTGCAACAACTTCTTCTTGTGTCGCTTCGCCTTCGGCTTCCGATTCGTCCTCGCTCACGACCTCGTCCGCTTCTTCTTCCTCTTCGTCTGACTCAGCGACGACTTCTTGGTCTTCGTTCTCTTCAGCGACGACTTCTTCTGGTTGATCTTGCTCTTCTGCTTCGGCGACAACTTCTTCTTCTGTCGCTTCGTCTTCAGTTTCCGATTCGTCTTGGCTTACAACCTCGTCCGCCGCTTGTTCTTCCTCTTCGTCTGATTCAGCGACGACTTCTTCGGCTTCATCTTCTTCAGCGACGACTTCTTCGGTTTCATCTTCTTCGGCGACGACTTCCTCAACCGAATCCTCTTCAGTTGTTTCATCATCAGAGTCAGAGGCTTCCGCTTCAGCGTCCTGAGACTCTTCTACGCTTTCGTCTTCTTCAGAATCGCCATCATCGTTGGATGCGGTGACCGCAGCAGCGGCTGCAGTTTCAGCAACAGAAGTTTCGTCAGAGCTTTCTGCCGAATCTTCTTCCTTCTGATCTAACTGAGCGGATAGCTCTTGCACGCCAGACATCCATTCGAGACCAGATAACGCGACGGCATTCTCAGAATCCAGCTCTAACACTCGGTAGAGAGCTTCTTCGGTATCGGAAAATGACTCGCAAGACCAAGCGTACATCAACCAGGCGTCGATCGAATCGGATCCCTGTTCGACGTCATTTCTAAGGAGATCGCGACTTTTCTGACGACTTCCGTCCAATATTGCCTTGGCTGCTTTACTCAGGTTCTTTGATGGTTGGGCGTTCATAGATTCAGCTTTAGTTACTGGGAGACTTTTCAGCACACAAGTGCTTTCGGGGTTTATTCAATAGTGGAAGTTGCCTTCCGTTATCGCTTACTTTTTCTGGTATGCGTCGATGCCTTCTTCTTTCCAAACGTTCAGTGTCTTCGAGTCGCTTGGATTAATTTTGACGCCAATCGCGTTTACCGGGTGATCGAACTTCTTTTGGATTTCGATCCAATTGTTTTTTACGTTTTCTGGTACAGCCATCTTTTTGGGTTCCTAAAATTTTTAGAGTAAATCCAGTTGGTCCGTTGACCTATCGAACTATAGGTTTTCTTTTCTCATGCTGCCCTGAAAATTCTGACAATCTTTCTCATCCCGAGGTGCCAATTGAGCTGTAAGACTCGCGCAACTCGTTCAAATCCTCATAAACCGAACCTTCGCAATCAATCGGTCCGGCAATCGCGATCGTCAGTTTCGATAATCCTTCTAGCAGCACAGACAGCGCCACGTCGTTAAGTTGTTGAATTGTCAGGTTGTCAATTTGCTTCAGCATGGCGTCATCACTAATTCGACGACCAAAAAAGAAACATTGCGTTGAAAGGCGAGCAACACGACTTGGGATCACATCAACCGCCAGTTGGCTCTGTCCTTTCATCTGCATTCTCGACTTCCACAGTTCTTCTTCATTGATCGGTTGTTGCCAGATAGCTAGTGAGGTAAGTTCGAAGAGGGTGAGTTGGACGCTTTCGATCAGTTTTTCGGGCGAGGTGAACCCTTCAATAACCAACGCTCCTCCTCGTCGGTAGGAGAGAACGTTGGACTGTATCGAATAAACCAGTCCGTTCTGCTCTCGCAAATTCCTGTACAATCTCGAGCTCATTCCCCCTCCGAGAAGACTCGAAATTAGATGTGTCGCGTACCTACTGTCGTCAGTAATTCCGGGCACAGGTATTGCAATCGAAAATGTGCATTGATTCGTTTCCATCCGCGTAATCGACACACCGCCTCGGCAGGTGACCGGTGCTTGATCAGTTTCTGGCGATGATCCGCGCAGTGTCCAGAACGCGTCTTCTGCTTGTTCGACGATCGATTCGTGTTCTAAAGCGCCGGCCGCGGCAACGATGATGCGGTCGGGCGTGTAGTTTTTTGAGATGAAGTCGATAACGTTGGCCCGAGTCAACTTTTCGACATCGGCTACACATCCCGTTACAGAACGGGACAGAAAATCATCGGGCCAGAGCAGTTTTTTTGTCGCTTGCAGGGCGACATCGCTGGGATAGTCTTCGTACTGTCGGATTTCCTGACAAATGACGTCTTTTTCGCGCGTCAACAGATCCTCAGGATAGCTACTGCCAATAATAATGTCGCCCAAAAGGTCCACGGCGTAGCTGACATAATCCTGCATCACGTGTCCGTAAAAACACGTGTAGTCAGGCGCGGTGAACCCGCCCATATTGCCGCCTGAGGTGTCTATGAAAGACGAAAGCTGATCTCGGTCTCGCAGATTTGTACCCAAAAACAAGGAATGTTCGCACAAATGAGCCAGTCCCGATTGGTCCTCGGCTTCATTCTGTGGCCCGGCGTCTACCAGGATAGAGATTCCTGCGCTATTGGTGTTGGGCACAGATTCGGTCACCACTTGGATGCCGTTGTCCAGTCTCGTGATCTGAGTTTCTATACTGGTTGAGATCATTTCTTCCAACCCATTGAAGGACTTTAGTGGTAGCCGGTAGGTGCCAAATCTGGCTTCCGGGGTCGGTTGGACAGCGAATCACCCCAACGCGGTTCTGTTTTTTCCGATTGCGGAAGTGTAGCCCACAAATAGCGTTAGAGCGCACGGCGAAAATGATCCAGTTTCGGAAACTGTGTTTGTAAAGGAAAGAGATTGGATACTAGTGGTTGTTGTCAATGCGCGGCCTCAATTGGCGTCATTGTTAAGATTTGTCGGTGATAACGCATCTTAAAATTTGTGCGGTTGGGCGGAGCCACGGATCAGGATTTACATTTTCTTGGAGCTTTTCGTCTGTGTCGGTTAAACAGTGACCTACCCTTTAAGTACGTGAAAAGCGGATGGGGTTACGCCATTCGCCCCTCCTTAGAGATTTAAAAGCGAGAGAAACATTGTGAATTCTTCATTACTTGTACCTGCACTTGTTGTCGTAGCCGTAACGGCTGGGGTCTTCGTATTCGGCGAAGGCTTGTTTTCAGGTGGATCGTCAGACGAGGCAAGCAGATATGCTGTCAATAAATCCACTAAGGTAAAAGATTCTGTAGTCGGCGCGGATGTTACTGCATCCACTTCGACCGGCAGCGACTTTTCTTGGGACGATGATACAACAGAACAAAGCCCAGTTCAGAGCCCGGCCGAACCTTTCGTCAGCACCAAGCAAAGCGAAGAAGCACCTGGGGCCCTTTATGGATCAGAACCCAATAGCCCAGCCGATGAGGACTATGATTCTGTTGACGATTTTGCCGCAACTGATTTTGGATCGAGTGAAAAGTCAGCGTCTGGGGACGAAGACGAGTTCCAGTCAGCTTTGGATACACGGGCAGCTTCGAAGCAGGTGGACGATGACCTGAGTGATTTTTTCAACAGTCCATCCAAGGCGAGAGATTCTGAAACTTCGACCGTACGTTCGTCAAAGCCCAAAAGCGAAACAGCACCCGCGGCATCAACTGTGAAAACCGTTGATTCTTCTGACTTGGATGTAGCACTGGCATCACCAGCAGCGAGCGACCGAAGCGTCGATACTTTTGATAACTTTGGAACTGCACCATCTGAATTCACTCCCGCACCACGTACCAAAGCGGATAGTGAGATGAAGTCAGTTGTCATGCCACAAGCGAAGAAGCCTGTTTCGAAAAAATCAGGCGTCGCGACATCTGGCACCCAAGCAGGCGGTGTCATTTCCGGTGCACTTGAGCCCGTGAAGGACAGCAATTCCTCAGCGATGGGTGGCTCAACGAGCGGAGTGAAGTCTGTTCGCAAGTTTAAAATCACCAACCCCAAAGAGACGACGCTCGCTGTAACGTTGAGCGTGGATGGAAAACAGGTAACCCTGAAGCCTGATCAGTCGTTCGTCGTGCAACAATCCGATGGCGACGTAGAAGTCACTTTCAGCCGCGGTGGATCATTCGGTTTCGAGACAAAGACTCTCAAAACTGGCCATTACCGATTCACAGTTAGCCGCGAAGCTGGTTGGCAATTGATTAACTAGTCTTTCTTTCAAGACAGCCAAAGATACGAGAAAGCCCCTGAAATTTCAGGGGCTTTTTGCGTATGTGCAGGGTGTGTTACCAATCTTTCGCGTTTTGCCCTCTTGGCTCTTCGCCTTCTTAGATCGAACTTGCGGTCCAACTTTTTTTTGGGGTCGCGCGTCTCTTTTTTAGGTCTGTCAAAGATCCTAACCTTCCGGCGTTAACCGCGCTTCACGTTTTCTTAACTAGCGACAGACGGATGTGCTGTGACTGCCGAGAAACGCGTTGATGTTTATAGCCGAAGGTACTTCTGTGATCGAGAAACGATCTTCAATGCATGCTTCGGTGTCGGTCTGTGTGTTTAAGCACAGTCGTTTTAGCTACACGTGTATGTTGTTTTACGGTTTAGGAAATAACGATTCAATCCTTAAAATCCGCGTAAGTAACAACGCATGTGTTCGTCAATTAAAAGTCGTTCCAACGAATGATACATGCGATGGATTTACTCTTCGGTTCCCCTTCCGATGAGATCGGATTTTTTGTGCGAAGCTCCACTATTAAATTGTGTGAGATCGTACCAAGGCACATGCTGTTTTGTGTTCGCCGAAATTCCAGTCGCAGCTAAACACATACTTTCAACTTGGAGAAGAGATGAAATTTCGCAATTGGAGTGGTTTTCTATTTGGCTCGGCGGTTTGTCTGGCCCTTACGTTAGGTCCCAATGCCGCCAATGCTCAAGTGCCTCAGGGCGCCGTGTACGTGCAAACAAATGCTTTGGATGGAAATGAGATTGCGGCATTCGGTCGTAATCTCAACGGTACCTTGTTTCACATCGGTGATTATGCAACGGGAGGGCTGGGCTCGACTGAATTTGATGGTGGAGAAGGCTTAGACCCGCTTATTTCCGCTGATTCTGTAATCGCCGTGATGGACGAACAGTATCTGGTCACGGTCAATGCCGGTAGTGATACGGTAACTTCCTTCCGAATTGAGTCAGATTTTTCGCTGACCAAAGTATCGACCGTTTCCAGTGGCGGCGTCGGCCCAAATAGCTTGGCCTACAGCAATGGACGCCTGTTCGTGTCCAACATCGACCGAGACGGATTCGCGCTAGGTGACCCAAGTACTCCGCGCGGCGAACCCAATGATGAAGGTAACGTTACCGGATTCCTCATGAATGATTTAGGTGTTTTGACGCCGCTTGCAGATTCAACCATCGATCTAGATAACCGCCCGGCAGACCTTGGTTTCTCTGCCGACGGATCTAAATTGATTGTTACTTCAATCACCGCTGGCTCAGCAGCGCTCCCTGGTCCAAACGCTGCTAACTCAGTCGCGGTATATGACGTGAATGCCGATGGCGCAGTTTTGGGCATGGTTGGATCAGCAACCGGAACGGTTGTAGGAAATCCTGAGGGACGTAACCTAGCCAGTGCGATCGACTTCGACACAACGGTTATCAACGGTCGCGAGTTTGTCGTGGTAACTGAAGCTCGTGAATTCAATGCCGCTGGTGCCCCGCCGGCGTTACCAGCGCTGCAAGCAGGATCTGTTTCAGTATACGAATTGCTTGCCAACGGTAATCTTGTCGAAACCGAACCTGATTTCGCGATTGGCAATCCTGGTGGTAGCCCCTTTGATCCAACAAATCAACTGACGACCTGCTGGATTGATTTTGCCCCTGACGGACAAACATTCTTTGCAAGTAACGCGATCAACTCAACGGTCAGCAGTTTATATGTAACCCCCGACGGAGAATTGAATTTGCTTGAGGCGACTGCTGCCGCTGGAGTTTCTGGATTTTCAACTGGCGGAACAACCGGCCCTGAAGTATTTGGAACCACCGACGGATTTATTGACTTGGACGTTTCGGCTGATGGACGTTATCTCTACCAGTTAGAAGGTCTTAGCGGCGCGATCAGCGTGTACGCTATCGAAGGCGGTTCATTGACTCTGGTTCAAGATCTAACAGGCTACCTTCCAGAGATCGACACGCAAGGCTTAGTAGCTGTCTCCGGTCCTCCCATTGAAAGTGCTGTCTATACGATGACTAACGGACTATTGTCCAACGAAGTGGTCGCCTTCGGAGTAAATCCCGGTGGGCAGCTCGCCTACATCGGCAGTTTTGCAACCGGAGGAGCAGGTTCCACGGAGTTCGACGGCGGCGAAGGTCTTGATCCCCTGATTTCGGCTGATTCAATCATCGTGACCGAAGACGAGTGTCTGGTTTGCGTGAATGCTGGCAGCGATACGATATCCTCGTTCAGAATCGAAGAAGACTTTAGCCTGACTTTGGTCAGCACGATCAGCACCGGCGGAGTTGGTCCTAATAGCTTGGCGTATAGTGACGGACGAGTATTTGTCTCCAACATTGATCGCGATGGTTTTGCACTGGGCGATTCTTCTGTTCCGCGCGGCGAACCAAATGACGAAGGTAGCGTTACTGGATTTACCATCAACGCGAATGGGATTTTGGTTCCAATTGAAGGATCAACAGTCGATTTGGATAACCGCCCTGCTGACCTTGGTTTCTCCGCTGACGGAACCAAGCTGATCGTGACTTCGATCACAGCCGGTTCGGCAGCACTGCCAGGCCCCGATGCGGCTAACTCTGTGGCTGTCTTCGATGTTGACAGTTCTGGAGCGATCACCGGCATGGTCGGTTCTGCGACGGGAACTCAAGTTGGTAACGTTGATGGACGAAACTTAGCCAGTGCTATCGACTTTGATACTGCAATCATCGGTGGACGAGAATTCGTCGTTGTGACTGAAGCACGCGAGTTCAACGCGCTGGGTGCACCTCCTGCCCTTCCGGCTCTGCAGTCTGGTTCCGTATCCGTTTATGAGCTGTTGTCCAACGGATCTTTAGTAAGCACCCAAGATGACTTTGCATTGGGCGACCCGCTGGGAAGTCCGTTTGATCCGTCCAATCAGCTGACTGCTTGTTGGATCGACTTCGGTAGCGACGGTTCAACTTTTTACGTGTCCAACGCGATCAACGCATCCATCAGCCGACTGGAGTTGCTCGCCGATGGAACGGTCAATCTACTCGAGCAGATTGCAGCGGCTGGCGTTTCCGGTTTCGCCAATGGTGGAACAACGGGGCCAGAAGTTTTTGGGACGACCGATGGTTTCATCGACCTCGACGTGACCGACGATGGACAGTACCTGTATCAGTTGCAAGGTCTCAGTGGCGCGATCAGTGCATACGCGATCAATGCTGATAACAGCTTGACTTTGGTTCAGGTAGCTGCCGGATTCCTTCCGGAAATTGACACACAGGGATTGGTCACATTCAGTCGCTATTCAAGCAGCACCGGCTCGCCCGATGACGACTCTGGTTCCGGTGTTGCTACTGTGTTGCAAGGCGATGTCAATTTGGACCGCTCGATAGACTTCTTGGACATCACAAGTTTCATTAACGTTCTATCGCTTGGTGAGTTCCAAGCCGAGGCGGATTGTAACCAAGACGAAGCGGTGAATTTCCTGGATATCCCAATCTTCATCAACCTCTTGGGCGCTCAGTAATCCGGCGATCAATAGATCCAGAGTGGGCTCTGGTATGGTGCCTGCGAAATTAAAGATTATTGATGTTCGCAGGCACCTTTTATTATCACACTAGTGCTGTGTTTCAACTTAAATTGAGGGTTGGAGGTAAGCGGGTAAGGCGGAGGCATTGTTATGTTTGCCTCCGTCCTCCCCGTTGTCGCGATGAGGTTAATTCCTCATATTTACCGGCGTGCGGCTTTCCCGCACCGGGCGACCCCCGATGTATTGCCTCTCGCCTTGGTAA
>CALDEW010000381.1 GCA_937942355.1 uncultured Pirellulaceae bacterium
TTTCCTGCTCTGCCATGATTTCCAGGGACAAGTAGGATCCAAATTGCCAGTACAGGATGGCAGCGGCAATCGCCACAATCACAACGATTGCTAATTTCCACCAGACTGGATTGGTGGGGTCGCTGTTCGATTGTTCTGCCAAGTTCGTGTTCATTGGAAGACGCGAATGCTTAAGTACTCGATTGCTGCCGATAGACGAAACAAGGTTGATTGCCTTACCTCTTACCTATTTGACTGGGGATTTTTAATTGCTCATCCAGCCGCAATAAGCTCACTTCTTCGCAGGGCCATGAGAGATCAACAAGCACGCCCGAAGCGCCTCAATGATTTCCGCCGGTGATGTCGCCGCACGGGCTTGGTCAAGAAAATTGGTTTGAGAACAGAGCTTTGAGATTTCAGCCAATATTTTTAGATGAGTTTGACGTGCGTTGGGCGATCCTGTCGTAAAGAATAGTACATCAACTTTTTCCTTGCTTACCGAATCGTAATCGATGGGTGTCTTGGTCGTAATAATTGCAATCGCTGAATCTGTGCTCGCCGCTTGAGCAAGTGTCGCGTGCGGTATGGCCAACCCTCCGCCCACGTTTGTGTTTTGCAATTGCTCGCGTTCCCACAGCGCGGTGGTGATAACAACGGGACTGATACTTGGGTAGTGCTTGGCAAGCAAATCGGTCGCTTCGCGGAACAACAGTTCTTTTTGCGAGATCTGCGAGTTTGCCATGACGCATTGTTCATCGACGAAACTGAGCAGATCGAACTCTTCTTCGACCGGAGTGTGGGCGACATCGAAAGCTTCATGCGTCTGTAGCATCGACGTCTTTAACCACAGCACCGAACATTCTGCATTGCGAGTAAGGTGGTCTTTATCAGTTCCAAAAAGCCTCGTTCGCAACGAACGGTTGGGGGCTGCTCCCATAATCATCAAGTCATAACCGCCTGATATCTCCTGAATCGCATCCAGCTCATTTTCACCATGGATAACCACCGCGCTCGTTGGGCTCCTGCAAAGGTCGCGTAACTGGTCGATGTAATCAGCTCGCGCTTGCGTGTTGAGCCGATCCTGGTTCTCTTCAGCAAAACAGACGAATCCCAATTCTGCATTGTAAATTTCCGCCAGATGGTCTGCGGTCGTTACGACCAACGAGTCGTGTGGCCCCGGTTCGGCATAGACCAAGATTTTTCGAATGTATCGAACCCCGGCATCTTTAAAGACGGCCAGATTGCAAGCCAGATGATCTTGCAACCAGCCCAGCGGGTTTTGAACCGTGATACCAAATCGACGTCGTCCAGCAGCCTCCATCACCACCCACTCGCAGTCCAAACGCGTCGCAACTTCGTGAATGGTGCCCACGACATCGCGTGTGACCGTTTTGTCGTACTCGAGTTTTACATTTTCGACTTCGGCCATCGTATGAATACGCCGACTGAGCGCTTCGGTGTGCGGGTCATCATCGAGCGAATCAGCAACGAAAACCTGTTCGGGTACGACGGTTAGATGTAGTACCTCCAGCCGCCGGCCGTGGGCCAGCGAAGCACCCATTTCAACCAGGGTTTCGGGGGACCGTTCGGATCCGAACAGCGGTACTACAACCGCGGCTTCACTTGGCAAATGCTCGGCCAAAGTACTTGGTTCTTTCGCTGTTTCGGTTGCCAATAAGTCTGATCTACGGCCCATTTTTCCAACGACACCGCGCCGGGATGTTTGATGCCGACCATAGCCAAAGTATGAAATGGCTCCGATGAGAACGATGCAAACAATGGCAAATAAACTGGTCAAACCCATCGCGTAAAGCAGAATGATGCCGCTGAGGATGCCAAGTATCTGCGTGATTGGATACAGCGGCGAACGGAACTCCGGCTGATACCACTGACTGGCGCTTTCACGCAACACAATCACGGTCCCGCAAACGAACATGAAAGCGAGAATCATGAACGCGCTTGCCAGTTTCGCGATCTGCTCAACCGGAAAAAATAGAATGCTGATCGCCATCACAACGGCCGTCAAAATGATGCTGGTTGCTGGCGTCATGAAGGTAGGGTTGATCTTCTGTATCTGAGCCGGCAGCAATTGGTCGCGGCTCATCGCAAACGGAAATCGCGATGCTGCCATCAGTCCAGCGACCGCCATCGACACCATCGTGATCACGGCAAGCACCGCAGCGATAATTCCAGCGGTCTCGCCACCGATAATAACCGCCAGCGTATAGATGGGATGCAAGTCAGGTTTATCGCCACCTTCGAAATGAATCAGTCCTTCCAAGGGAACATTGGTCATCAGAACAAACACGACAAAAACGTAAATACACATCACCGTAAGCCAGGAAATCAAAATACCTAAAGGCAAATTACGTCCTGGGTTCTTTACTTCTTCCGCAATCGCGGCAACTTTCGTAACGCCGGCGTAAGACACATAAACGAATGCGGTTGCCGCCAAAAATCCATGAAAGCCCTTTGTGAACCCAGCCTCAAGTAGTTCAGGCTGGAATCGCGTTACTCCCACGAGCGAAAGGGCAAGCAGCGCCAGGAGCACGCCGACAAGGATGAACTTTTGCATCTTGCTGATGATGTTGACCCCGAGAATATTCAGGACCGTGATGACCACCAACAAAGAAACGGCGACCGGTTTTTCTGGCAGATCGGCCATCACCGAAAGATAGGCACTGAATCCGACCAGCGCAAAAGCACTCTTCAATAGCAGTGACATCCACAGGCCAATTCCAGAAATGGTTCCTGCCAGCGGGCCAAAGGTGCGTTCAAGATAAACGTAAGTTCCACCGGAGGTCGGCATGGCTGTTGCCAGTTCCGATTTGGAAAGCGCCGCCGGAAGCACGCTCAAGCCTGCCACTAAATAGGCCAGCCAGACCATCGGACCCGTTTTGGCGGCGGCGAGCCCCGGCAATACGAAAATTCCACTGCCCAACATCGCGCTGATGCTGATCGCCACGACGGCACC
>CALDEW010000382.1 GCA_937942355.1 uncultured Pirellulaceae bacterium
TCCTGCTTTATAAATGCCCAAAGCCAACCAGACGCGCCCCTAGTGCTGTGTTCCAACTCAGATTTAGGGTTGGAGGTAGTGGATGAGGCAACGAGTCCTGTCCCTCGCTTAACCTTTGATTTAGCCTTTAGTGCACGTTTAGTGCATCGTTTAATGCAGCTGCAGGATTCGTGGCCTCATCCACTACCCTATAATTATGACGTAACATAGCACTAGGCCCTCGCAGGCTGTTCCCACTTTAATTGAATCATGTTGAATCCACAGCCTCAGCCGGGAGCCAATGAGCCATCGCCGAAGTTCGCGCGTGGCCAGTGGGTGCGCGTAAAACCATGGGAACAAATCCAGCAGACGCTTGATCGTAATGGCAGTTTACAAGGACTGCCATTCATGCCCGAGATGGCGAAGCTCTGCGGAATGCGATTCAGAATCGTCAGATTTGCAAATCAAGTTTGTGCCAACGTAGGTACGGTAAAGATCCGGAAGCTCGCGGACGTTGTCGTCTTGAAGGTTGATCGCTGCGACGGGCAGTTCCACGGTGGATGTGAAATGGGCTGCGACCTTCTCTGGAAAACGCAATGGCTCAACGCCGACGATCAAACGATTGAGAATCAGCAAACAGAAGAAGAACCCGAAAGTTCTAACGAGCACGAAGTTAACCCGGATTTTCTCGCTTCACTGGTCCAACTCTCATCGGTAGCAAACGACGATGTCGGCAAAGAGGCCAAAACTTGTTTTCGCTGCCAAGCGACGGAACTAGGCGCGGCGTCGCGGCAGTCATCGGCGTTCAATCTCCAGCAGTATCGGGTTGAGCGTGAAACCAACGGAACTTCAATAAGCCGCATCGGCGCATTCCTGGCGTCGACGTTGTTGCGGAAAGTCATGAAGCAAGACGGAAGTTGCGAAGGCCCTTGCCGCCGGACGCCCGTTTCGCATCTGGGGCTCGCGGTCGGAGACAAAGTTCGTATCAAATCGTTTGAAGACATTGTCAAAACGCTTGACGCGCAAGGTTGCAATCGGGGCTTGTGGTTCGATGAAGCGGAGATGCGACCCTTTTGCGGCCAAACGTCAACTGTGTCGCGACAAATTACCCGTATTATTGATGAAGGCACGGGCGAGCTATTGAACTTGAAAGTCCCATCGGTCGTGCTTAATGAAACGCAATGTTCCGGGTTAAGTCGAAGGTTTTGTGGACGCGGCATGCTGCACTTTTGGCGTGAAGTATGGCTGGAACGCGCTGAGTGAGATTGGCGGGAGTTAGAGCACGGTTTAAAATACGGTCCCTTGAAGCTTTACGTTTTCTTGAAGCTTTACGTTTTCTCAATTCCAATCTCACCACCAAAGGATCTATCCGATGGCACTGACCGAATCAACTATGCTTAAACTTGGATCTCCCGCACCCGAGTTTTCCCTGACAGCGACCGACGGAAGCACCGTCAGCAAAGTCGATTTCGTCGGAAGGCCGCTGTTGGTGATGTTTATCTGCAACCATTGCCCCTACGTCAAACATCTCGCCGGACAATTGAAGTCGGTCGCCGATGATTACTCTGACCGCGTGGGCGTCGTTGGCATTCAGAGCAATGACACCCAAGCCTATCCAGATGATTCATTTGAAAAGATGAAAGAGGAAGTGGAATCCAGAGGCTACGCGTTTCCCTATTTGCTGGACGCCGATCAATCCGTCGCCAAAGCATTCACTGCGGCTTGCACACCTGACTTCTTCCTCTTCGATTCGGAACATGCGCTTGCCTATCGAGGACGTTTCGATGAGACTCGACCGACTCGGATAGAATCCGGCGTCTACGATTCCACGCAAAACCCTTCGACGGGTATCGAAATTCGCGCCGCGATTGACGCGGTGTTGGAGGGAAAGCAACCATCGGAAAAACAATATCCTGCAATGGGTTGCAACATTAAGTGGACGCCCGGCAACGAGCCCAATTACTTCTCGGCAACTTCATAACCTCCCATCTCTCGCACAACGCTTAGTCTGCGCCGGCTTCCCTTTCGAGCAGCCCGTTGAGCGTCGCTCGAGCGTTCACACTCGCTTTTATCTTGTACGAGTGTTGCACGATACGAGTTAATTTTTAAAAGTGTCTGTTTGACCGGAATAAATTGAGCATTCCCCTCAGAAACGACAAAATATCGGCAGAATCGGCGTTATAACCCGTCGTTCTCTCTAAAAACGAACTGTCTTGCCATTGAACTGGTCTTTTTCTGGCATTAAGTCATTTGAAGAAGTTCATAGTCACTACTAATATGGATTTGCGAGGTTTATTAATATGTTTGTCTCTCAAACAAACCTATCTTTGAGCCACGCACGTTTTTTGTAGAATGAAGCTTCCAATCTCATCTCTCCTTCCTCCTCAAAAGCGGCGCAGTATTTTATTTCCGTTTGCGGCACAATCTTAAATGTCGCTTGCTTGCGGAGCTTGCAATAAACTTTAAATGTGTCGTCGAATTTTTTCTCGAGTACCTCCTACTCAGGCATTCACAATGGAACATCAACTCGCAATACCGGAGCTAAGCAATAGCTATCTTTTCAGGTTGGTTCAGTGTTCTTGGTTTTATATACGCCCCTCTTCTCGGATGCTGTCGGTTGACACTGATCATAATGTTTCCGCTGAAGCAATTGTGGAGCCGATCGTGACAGAAAGCGTCGAAGTTGAGTACTTGGATGAAGAGTATTACGAAGAGGAATCAGGTACGGCACGCAAGCGATCCAAGAAGCGCAAAATCTATTGTTTCAACTGCAACCGACAAGAGTTTCATATCATGGCTTATAAGGGGACCGTGCTCCACTCGTTCCTGGTTGGCATGTCGTTTGGACTGGCCCGTATTTTTGGCCCTTATCGGTGCACTTGCTGCGGTAAGAAAAGAGCGATGTTCGCGGACTTCTGCAGTCTTTCCTACCATTGGAGAATGTTTTCCGAACGGCGTCTAAGCAAAACGGGGCGACGTAGAAGTAGCAGAAGAAGTAGCGGTAGCAAACGCCGGCGATAGTTGCTAGCTATCAGCGATTTAGCTTGATGTAAACGAGCTTCGCTGCGAAAATCGAACCGGCGATTTCTAATTCCGTCACGTCATCAGGGAAGATGAACATGGGCAGGCGACTCTCCTTTTCCAACGGCCGTCGATTGGTCGACGATGTTATTCGCGTCTCTAATAAGATGCCAATGGCAGCCTTTTCGACTGAGTGGGATGTGGCGCAAATTGCCAAACTAAGACGACTCGCAAAACCCAGAATCTCTTGGAATGTTTTGATGATGAAGGCGCACGCGATCGTGTGCCAAAAAAACGCGATGCTTCGCCGGATCTACGTTAAAGTCCCTTACGCTCATCTCTACGAGCACCATCAAAGCGTTTGCATGATGACGATTGGTCGTAAGCACAACGGCGAGGAGCGGTTGTTCTTCGCTCGGTTTAATGAGCCCGACAATTACACGTTGATTGAATTGCAAGAACTTTACGACACCTATCGCAAGGCTCCCGTTGAGGAGATTAAGCAGTTTCGTCACCAGATAACTTTCGCCAAATTCCCATCGCCCGTACGCCGGTTTGCTTGGTGGGCATTGTTCAACCTGTGGCCGCAGAAAAGAGCCTCGCACATGGGGACTTTTGGTATGAGCATCTCAGGGCATCGCAGTGCATTTGGATCCGGCCATCTTGGAACTAACACGACGATCCTTGGCGTCGATCCCAACCCGCGCAATGGCGTCGCGAAAATGCTGCTGACATTCGACCACCAAATCATGGACGGGGTTCCCGCAACAGAAACTTTAATGCTGGGCCAACGAATGTTGGCAACGGCCGTGGCGAAGGAATTGGCGGACATGGCTGGCGTTGATCAGAATACGCTCCAGCCGCTGACCGAGAGTCAAAAGGAAGAAATTCGCATTAAGTTGGCCGACAAGAAACGCAAGCGGGAAGAACTGGAAGCGCAACGCCGTCGTAATCGTCGCCGCAAAACTCCAACCCTCGACGCGAAAAAAGCTGCGTAGCTTAAAGAATTTCACCGCGAAGGACTTCCCCGCGCCCCTCACTGCGGTTTCTGCGGCCCTGCTTTTGTTGCCTTACTTTTGCTGTTAAGCCAGTTCAATCGAAGGCCCTATTTTGCTTTTGTCCCCCGGTGCAACTTTTTGAACATGGCTTTACAATACGGCATTATCCAATTCCTCTTGAGAGAAACTCATGATCGGGATCTATGAAACGGTCTGTTCTTTAATTGGCGGCTTCAATTCCATCCCCCCAATGGCAAACCTAATCTTGGAAGTTGATGTGCCGACGCTGCTGGCAACGGTTGCCGACGCTGCTGCGGATACTGCTTCCCATGCCGGTGACAGCCACGGTCACGGTGATGCCAGCCTCACCACAAATCTTATTTTTCTTTTAATTGCGGCGATTCTGGTCGTGCTCAATGGCTTCTTCGTGGCGGCGGAATTCGCGCTGGTGAAAGTCCGCCCCACACAAGTCACTAAGATGGTTCGGGACAATTTGGCCTTCGCCAAGACGGCCGAGTGGTTGACTCATCGGATGGACAACTCCTTAGCTGCCTGCCAATTGGGAATCACGATGGCGTCACTGGCGTTGGGATATGTTGGCGAACCCGCGTTCTTCAGCCTGATCAAACCTCTCTTCAAGTTCACGGGGATGGGCGAGACCGCGCTGCACGTCGTGGCATTTATTATCGCGTTCTCCATTATCACTGCATTGCACTTGGTCATCGGTGAACAAGCGCCCAAGATTTTTGCGATCCGTGAACCCGAAAAAATGGTTCGTTGGTGTGCGCTGCCGATGAAAGTTTTCTACTACATCCTGTTCATTCCAATGTACGCACTCAATTGGGTCACCTCGCTGATCCTGGCGAAACTAGGTGTGGACGGCGAAACAGGACACGGGGCCCCGCACAGTGAAGAAGACATCCGCGCGATAATGAAGGAATCGCATTTATTCGGTCACCTGACTCAGTTTGAGCATCGTTTGATCAACGAAGTGTTCGAGTTCGATGACATGGTCTGCCGATACGTCATGGTGCCAAGAAACGAAGTTGAGATCCTGGACGTGAACGAGCCGTTCCCAAAATTGCTGGAGAAGGCTAAGGCATCCAAGTTCACGCGTTATCCGGTCTGTGATTCTTCGTTGGATTCTTTGCTGGGTGTGGTTCACACAAAAGATTTCTTGGGAATTCCCCCTGACGCGGACTTTGATATAAAAACTTTGATGCGGCAACCCACGAAGGTGCCCGAAAACATGCCAATCAGCGACGCGCTGAAGCACTTTCAGACGACGCATCAACTGCTGACTTTTGTGATCGACGAATACGGAGCCATCATCGGGATCATGACTCTAGAAAACGTGCTGGAGAAAATTGTCGGCCCGGTTGATGATGAATTTGACGCGCTACACCAACCCAAGATTCGCACCGTGGGCGAAGGTGTTTTCATCATCCAAGGGCGCACCCACATCACCGATGTGGAAAGAGCACTTGGTCTGAACCTGGATCAAAAAGATGTTGACACCGTCGCTGGTGTATTGATGTCGCGATCTGGAAAGCTTCCGGAAAAAGGCGACGTTGTTGAATTCGTGGGGGCTGAGGCTGAGATTTTGGAAGTCAAAAATGATCACGCCGAATTGATTCGATTTTCGATCAAAGAAGTCCCCGACGCAGAGGAGTCATCTGCGGAAAATTCAGGCCACTAAAATCTGCCGTTGGCAGTTTGTGATCAAGCTTAGGATCCGTTAGACTTACAGCAACGCAACCTTTGTGCGGCGAAACAATCGCATAAAACTACAGAATATAGGAGAGGCTCATGCCTGCGAATGAAATACTGGCCGACGCTGAAGAGCGGATGGACAAAGCTATCGAAGTTTTAAAAAAGAACCTAAGCGGAATTCGCACCGGCCGCGCTAACCCCGGCTTGGTCGACTCGGTCCGCGTGGACGTCTACGGTTCACCGACACCGTTGAAGCAGGTGGCGTCCGTCGGAGCGCCCGAGCCGACTCAGATTGTAATCCGGCCCTACGACACTGGCATCATTAAGGAAATTGAAAAAGCGATCGTCTCCAGCGACTTGGGCTTTAATCCCCAAAGCGATGGACGCGTGGTGCGAATTAATATCCCTGCCCTGTCGACCGACGTACGTAAAAAGATGGTCAACCGCATTAAGGAACTAACTGAAGAGGCCAAGATCTCGATTCGCAATGTCCGCCGCGATGGCAACAAAGCCGCAGAAACCGAAGCCAAGGACAAAGAAATTTCCGAAGATCAGCGCGACGACATCAAAGATGATGTGCAAAAG
>CALDEW010000383.1 GCA_937942355.1 uncultured Pirellulaceae bacterium
CCCGCATCGGTGACGCGTGTTTGAGACAACCGGATCACCTTCAACGGCAGCTTCGAGACGACTTGTTGAAGATCCTGGTCGGTCAACGAAGAGCCGCTGAAATCAACCTCTTCCAAGCTGTCGAAATTGGCCAAGTATCGATACCCTGACTTCTCGATCGGGCAATTGGTCAGGAATAGCTGCCGCAACGCATCGCACTGGCTGAGCGTCGCCAAAGCTCTGGCCGTGATGCGTGTGCCGGTTAAGTCGAGCCACTTTAGGTTCGAACATTCGGCTACTTTGGCGATCGCTTCGTCGGTCAGTTCCGCGTTGGGCAGCGCTAGTTCGGTACGTGATTTGGGATTAGATAAGTACCTGACTACATCATCGGATTTGACTTCCAGATACTTCAGGTACTCAAGATCCAGTTGCGGCAAACTTTTGCCCATCAATTTTTCAAACGCGTCACGTTTGACCCTTTGTTTGTGAATCGCCTTCATAAACTCAGTCACTTTGGGCTGCATCTTGCCATGGTTATCATTCATCAGCATGTGAGTCATCCCCGCTGATTGCGAATACAGCGCCGCAATATCTTTGCGTTGTTGAAAGTTCGCCTGAGACGTGAACGCGACTTGTTCCAACGGAACAAAGAACCCCTCGCGCAGTTTTCGTACGCGCGCAAACTGGAGACGCCGTGCGTCAAACCCGCCGAGGGTCACATAGCCGCCTTGGTCGATCAGCGATTCAAAATACATTGCGATCCCTTCATCCAACCAAAGGTGTTGATCAGCAAAAGGATTTTCTCGTGCCCGAATCGTTTCTCGGAACAGTTGATGTGTCAATTCATGCCGCCAAGTATCGCGTGTCGCATCATCCTTGCCAGCAGGAAAGAAAGACAGTTTCAAGTCACGGTTATAGTAACCAGCAGAATTTTCGACACCTTTAACCCACTTTTCCAACGTGCCCACGTACTGCTGGTGGTCCTTAAAAAAAGCAACGCGGTAGCGCTGTTTAGGTTCGTGGAATGACCCTTTGCCGTCGATCCAACGAGAAACTTTTGCCGGCGACCAGTACTCAAAGAACACTTGGCGCCAGACATCATGCCAACGCTCGAGCTGCTCTGCCAGAAATCTGGTTTCTTCTTCGGTCGCCGTGGAATTGATGGTGAAGTGGGGGGTACTGACGGTAAAGTAAGTTCCCCCCGGCCAGCCCAACAGCTCCAACTCTCTGTTCGGCTTCTTAATCTTGATTTTGTCAGTGTTGACTCGCCAACCATCTTTAACGGCTTTGTGCCCTAAGATCTTCCGCACTTTCTCATGGTCACGATCGTAATAAATGACCTCATGTAGAAGTTGAAACGCGGTCGCATTGGCGTTTTCCTTGGCAGATTCCTGCGCCAATTCAAAAATGGCCTCTGCGTGTTCTTTCTTTGCAGCGGTTACTTTCGCCAGCCACTGGCCCAGCTTCCCTTTTCGAGCCGCTGGCATAGGCTTTTCTGAAGGCAAGAAAATGTATTGGCGGCCAAGATCGCGCGTTTTATAAAGCGCGAATGTTTGTGCGACCTGTTGAGGAACACCCTCGGAGCGACACCAAAAAGCGATATCTTGCAAAGCATCGGCAAAGTCGCGATCCAACGATTTCCGTTTGGCTCGCCAATCGACAAAATCTTCTGACTTCTGCGCTACACACGGCGTCGCAATCAAGAACGCCACTAACAAGATGAGCGCGAAAGAGAATCTATTTAACATCGAAGTTTCCAGCGTGAACAAACGTGACCCGTGGCTCAAGCGGAGTCGCTGACATGATTTTAATCCCGGCGTTTGAGCGATAACGCGGCACCATTGGCAGCTTGTACGCCAACGGCAATTAAATTGCGATCAAGACTCCTTCGAGTCATTCATAGTAATTCGTCAAGTTGTTCAACTAGGTCGGAAAATTGCTTCAGTGCCGTGTCGACCGGTTCCGGTTTTTCCAGATCAACACCCGCATCCCGCAGCAAGTCCAGCGGATACTTCGAGCAACCGCTACGCAGGAACGAAAGGTAATCCTCTAGCTCAGCCGGTCCGCCGCCGAGCACCTTTTGGCTCAGCGCGATCGACGCTGATAATCCAGTGGCGTATTTATAGACGTAAAACGAACGGTAAAAGTGGGGAATCCTCAAACATTCGAGCGATAGTTCTTCGTCGATCGCGAAATCTGGACCGAAATAGTCCTTCAACAGTCCGGCGTAGACTTCCTTAAACGTGTCCACCGTCAGCGGCTCTCCGGCTTCGCACATCGCGTGGGTGATCTTTTCAAATTCGGCAAACATCGTCTGGCGAATGATCGTACCGCGAATCGAATCAATCTCGTTGTTGATCAAGTAGGCCTTGAGCCGATCGTCTTTGGCGTTGGCCAACATGTGGCGTGTTAGCAACTGTTCGTTGAACGTGCTGGCGACCTCGGCCACGAAAATTGTGTACGAGTAATACTCAAACGGTTGGTGCTTGACCGAATTGTAAGAGTGCATCGAATGGCCCGCTTCGTGAGTCAGCGTGAAGACATCATTAAGCACTTTCGGTTTATAGTTCATCAAAATGTACGGTTCGCTATCGAAGCATCCAGCGCTGAACGCACCGCTTTGCTTACCGGCGTTGGGGTAACGATCACACCAGCGCCCTGACAGCCCGCTACGCAGCACCGAAACATATTCTTCACCCAGCGGAGCCAACGATTCGGCGACGACTTCGACGGCTTCGTCCCATGAGTGTTCAATTTCGATGTCGCTGAGAATCGGCACGTAGGTATCGTAATGATGGATTTCATCAAGACCCATCTTGCGTTTTCGAAGATCGTAGTATTTGTAAAGTGCCGGCAGGTTCTTGCGGACGGCTGCGATCAAATTGTCGTAGACCGATTGCGGAACGTTGTCACCGTAAAGTGCTTGATGCAGGGCACTGTCGTAGCCGCGCGCTTTGGCGTAGTAGACGTCTTTTTGAATCGATCCCGCCAGCGTTGCGGCCAACGTGTTTTCGTGAGCCGTAAATTGTTCGTAAAACTGATGAAAGGCTTTCTTGCGAACCGCGCCATCGGGGGAAATCAGAAACTGAGAAAATGTGCTGGGAGAAAGTTCTACTTCTTTGCCGTTTTCATCCTCGAGGGTACCGAACTTCAAATCGGCATCATGCAACTGACGAAAAATTTTGGAGGTCGCGCCCGCCATTTCACCCTGCATCGCCAGCAACTGCTCTTCGCGTTCAGAGAGCGTATACTTTTTGTAGCGCGTCAGCCGTTCGATCATCAGCTGGTACAGTTCAAGCTCTGGCGACTGCATGAACTGGGATAGTTTAGCGTCGTCGATCTCCATGATCTCAGGGCGAATGTAGCTGCCGGCTTCGCCAGCGCGAGTGGCAACGTTTTGCAGCCGCGCCATCAACTTCTGATAGTCGCCATTGGTCTGATCTTCGGCCATGCGCAGAAAAGCGTAGTTGCCCAGCTGTTCACCCAAACGTTCGAGCTGCCCGTCGAACTTCAAACAGGCCGCCAGCGTAGCGGCGTCATCGCCAAGTTTGCCTTTGAACTGCTGGTAGCCGTCGATCAAGCCTTCGAATTCTTCAAACGCGGATTCCCAATCGGCGTCCGTTTTGAACAGCAACGTCAAATCCCAAGTATCGGATTCGGCGACTTCAGAACGTTGGGGCAGGCGAACGACTGTGCTCATGGAACTCTCAAAACAGTTAAAGTGATTTGGTGCGTTAACAATTGTCGGCGAAAACAAATGCCAAACTTAATAGTAGACCTGTCGCCAATTACATGAAAGACGGATCCGGCAATTTATTCTTGATCCGCTTCCGCCTTTTCCACTTTCACGACCACTAACGCGTGGTTTTCGACGTCGTACTTATATGCCGAACCGTGGGGCAACATCGCCAATCGAATATTGTTCTTTTTAATCACTTCGGACATGAATTCTTCATGGTCCTTGGGATAGCGACCTTCGGCGGCGTTGAAAAGATTGACGGCATGAGTGATCTGATTGTTAGAGATCTTTTGGACCGCCGGACCGTAAGCACCTGCAGCGCCGGTGACGATGTTGAGTTCAACTTTCCCGTCGCTGACCTCTTCGCCGCTATTAGGATCGAATTCACCGATGTCTTGTGTCGTTTCGCCGACGATAGGTTTGGGCTTGGGTTTCTCCTCTGCTTTTGGGGGCACGCAGCCGGAGAAAAGAAAAACGACACCGACGACACTGCAAAGCAGCGCGTGAATAGCACAACGTTTCATGGAATTGGCCCGCAAGAAGGATAAAAATCGACTTCCGATATTTTATCAGGCTCAAAGAGAAGTTGGCTAGGGCAGCGTTACGCCTTAATCTTAGCGTAGTGGACGATGCCACGAGTCCTGCGGCTGCATTTAACGATGCATCAAAGTATGAATTTATGGGTCATGGAAAGGCCGGACTCGTTGCCTCATCCACTACCTGTCGCCCTCTTAAAGGGCTAATGATTTGACTATTTCATCAGGGATGACTTTTCGATTGAGCGGGCTTCGAATTCGAACAGTTCGTTCACCAACGCCTGAGTGTCGTCCTGAGCTTTTTCCAGCCACAGCATCCGCGCTGATTTTGGAAGCCCCGTTGAGTCGAATCGGTCCGAAGGGAAGCAAGCCAAGATGCCTGAAGCGATTTGACGATTGAACGCGGGATTGGCCGCGAATTCGTTCAGTCCCGTCATTTCGGCTTTGAAGGACGCCATCAGCACCTGCTGACGGCGAAGTGACGCCTGATCCTGCTGTTCTGGTTTCTCTGAAAAGAAATCAGCAACGCGATTTTGATCAAACGCGAACTTGCGTGCTATTTCCAGATTGGGAATTTGCGATAGAAATAAATCCGTCCAGCGTTCCATCTTTCTTCGCAGAACATTGAAGCGATCAAAAACGTCTTCATTACTGCCCTGCCCTGCCAGCAACAATCGGACAGCTCGATTTCTGGCTTCGATGTGGCTGACGAAGGTTGAATTGGCCAACCCTTGCAGCTCGTCTGTTCCTTGATAAGCATCGTGAAGGAGAACGGTGGCAGCCCAAATGCGCGTTAGGAATTCAGAAATCAATATTTCTTGGACGATCACTTCCAAAGCGGGCCAAGGATCGTGATCCGGGCTGGGGTTTGCGATATCCTTTTCGAACATTTTCAGGGCTGTGATCCAGCGCTGGAGCCGACATTTAGAAGCGGTCCAATATTCATTGGAGGCATCCAACGCCTGAGTCTTTTGGCCATACGCAAAGCTTCCGCTATGAGCGGCGATCCATGATCCAAGTTCGGCAAGTTGACTAGCGTGCATCTGATTTATCTCGTTGAATGATTTTTGCTTGAAAGCCCTCAATCGCAGACCTGATGCCAACAGGCCGTTTTGCTTGGATTCGCTTGGCAAAACCCTAAAAACGGGTTGAATTCGAGAAAACTACTGTTTTTCGCTACTCAAAACCGTGTTGAAAAAACACCACATGCAAACATTTCGCATCAGGGGGTGTTGATGATAGGAAACATTATCCACAATTCCTGAACTGAGTTTTCCAATGGAGCTTCCTCTTGATCGCAACGCTCATTGTGCCAAAACCGAGGGCGGGGCGGCATCAAAAAGTTGCTCAACTGAAAAACTTCAACCGCCCAACACACGAAACTTGTAAAACTTTGACCATTATGACGAACTCGCCTATCTCAGATTTCCTCGACCAGAACTTTTTGCACTTCAACGCGCGGGAACTGGTGGCCGCTGCGCAGGCTTATAAAGACCTGTTGGCCGGCGGTGGAAAGATGCTGGTATCACTTGCCGGCGCGATGAGCACCGCCGAACTGGGCATCTCGCTTTCGAAGATGATCCGTGCCGACAAAGTCCATGCGATTTCGTGCACCGGAGCGAATCTTGAAGAGGACGTATTCAACCTGGTCGCTCACGACGAGTACCGATTGGTGCCGCACTACCGCGATCTTTCACCAACGGATGAACAAGCGCTGTTGGAGGAAGGGTTCAACCGAGTAACAGACACCTGCATCCCAGAGACAGTGATGCGGCACATCGAAGACCACTTCATGACGATCTGTGCTGATAATGCCGCGGCGGGGAAAAGTTTAACGCCCGCCGAAGTGTTCTTTGAGATTTTTGCATCGGGACGGCTAAAAGAACACTATCAGATTGATCCTCAAAATTCGTGGCTGCTGGCGGCTTGGGAGAAGGGCATTCCAGTCGTTTGTCCGGGATTCGAAGATTCCACTCTGGGAAATATCTTTGCAGCCCGCGTGATCGAAAAGAAGATCAGCTCGCATCACGCGATCACGACCGGCACACAGCAGATGGAAAATTTGGTGAACTGGTATCTCAAAACAGATGCCCAATCGCCGATTGGCTTTTTCCAGATAGGAGGGGGAATCGCAGGAGATTTTGCGATCTGCGCGGTCCCAACCATCATTCAAGATTTAAAGGAGGACATTCGCTTGTGGCAATACTTTTCGCAGATCTCTGATTCGACAACCTCGTACGGGTCTTACTCGGGCGCGGTTCCCAACGAGAAGATCACGTGGTGCAAACTGGCCGCCGATACACCCAAGTTCATGATCAACTCAGATGCCTCAATCGTCGCGCCGCTGATGTTCGCGTACGTGCTGGGAGAGTAAACAACTTAGATGCGAACTGCACTTTACCCACTTTTACTTTCAAATGGGAATGTTGGGGTTTTTGGACGGATGAACGAAGGCCAGAGCGCTGGTGTTCTTCAGCAGACTTTAACCCGCTAAAAAAACTCTCTCAGTCGCAACCGCTCACGACATCAATCTGCTAACATCCTAGGCTGCGGAATGTCGTTGTGGCTTTCCTGGAGGCACACAATCCTCCCCGATTCTTTTGCCAAGGATTAATCACGTGCGAAGAAGACAAGAAGACAAGAAGACAAGAAGTAAAAGACAGATTACCTCGACGCATCAATTTGAGCGGCTTGAGCCTCGAAGCATGCTTGCGTCAATAGGGATTGAAGCTGGGGAAATCACTGTTTTTGGATCCGCTAACGATGATACGTTTATCATTTCTAACGTGAACGATGTCAGCACAGATATCTCTGTCAACGCGGGAACACCTAACGCGATCGCGCGAAGATTCTCCAATCACCAGATCGAAAAAATTGTTCTCTACGCAGGAGATGGAGACGACTCGGTTTACAGCACCTCGATTATCCCTACGCGTTTACTCGGTCAAAATGGAAACGATCTGCTCTATGGCGGTTTTGCCGCTGACGAAATATTCGGCCAAGCGGGAAACGATCGTATTGTTGGTCGCGCTGGCAACGATGATCTCAACGGAGGTACAGGCGACGACATCATCGTCGGTGGCAGCGGAGACGATACGATCTACGGAGCCGCGGACGCCGACCGGTTATCCGGTAACGATGGCGACGACCTTATACACGGTGATGGAGGTATTGATCGGATTAACGGAGGCAACGGCGACGACGCCATTCATGGTGGGGCAGGTATCGACATCCTTCTAGGCAATACGGGTGATGATGAAATCTTTGGTGGCGAAGGAAACGATCGAATCTACGGAGAGAGCGGCAACGACAGACTGATGGGAGAATCTGGCAACGATCGCTTGTTCGCCGGTGATGGCGATGACTATTTAGATGGCGGTACCCAAGCTGATAGTCTTTGGGGCAATCTAGGGCAAGACATTTTCGCGGCCGATGTGTTGGATAGTTTCGTCGATTTGACGTCGCCGATAGACCGAATAGAATTCTCGCCTGATGCAGCCAGCACTTACACCCATGTTTATAGTGATGGGTCAATCGATGTCTATGGCACTGAAGACGATGATGAGA
>CALDEW010000384.1 GCA_937942355.1 uncultured Pirellulaceae bacterium
TTGGCCGTTGCGGCAAAGATCTCGGGGTTGAGCCCCGTCAGAAGGCGGTTGGAGATCGTTTGCGAGTATCGTGATCCCATCACTTGCATTAGTCGCTGATCCACGGCCGCTTGCCCGTTTTCCGCCAGGTCATGCAATAACCGTTTAATTCCCCAGACTAAATCGACAGCCAGTGCCACCGAATCATCATCCTCAATATCAATATCGCCAAAAGAAAAGTCCTCCGACAGTTCTGCCACGACGCCGGTCAAATCTTGATCTCCGGCTAACAGCATCCGCATCATCGGGGGTAAGTCACCATCGAAGTCGCCGGTGGCTGCGACTGGCCAATTGCCTACGTTCAAATTCAGATCTTCGATCGCCGTCATGTCCAAACGAGGCAATTCGAACAGCGTCCACCCCGACTGTCCGCTGTCGGCGATTTGCTGAGCGTGACATGTGCCGCAGGCTTGCTCGTACGAGGCCATCCGTTTCACGTCTTGCTGGTTGTCATCGCGGTGACACATATTGCAATTGAATTCAACTTTTGCATTTTTGAAGTGTTTGTTCAAATGCGACCCGTGGTCAAAGGCAATGTTCTGCCGGCTCGTTTGCGGCCAAGAATTGAACTCGGGATGGTCGGTTTCAAAACTATGAAAAGTTTCTTGATGACAGCTCTGACATTGTTGGTCCGTTAGCTTTGAAAGACTAACATTGCCATGGTGTTCCTGATGACAAGCACTGCAAGCGATTTCGTTTCCATGTGACAATCCTGCCATCGTGACCAAGTTACCGACCATAGATGGATTGACTTCCTGGCCAACGGCAGTGGACAACTCCTCCGAAGACACCCCGTGTGGATGCAATGCGAACTCAGCGTCCAAGGTATTGTCGTGGCACTTCATACAAAGGGAACTTTGTTGCATTGGCTGATCTGGTGAGATCGCACCATGGTGGCCGGTTATCCATTGAGTGAACGAAGCGTTTGCGGCTTCATGGCAGGCAGAGCAACGATCAGCACCATCTGCAGCCAACAATTGAGCATGAGGGGAACTGAGAGGTCCTGGGGCCAGAAACTCTTTGCTCCACGGGGAGTTCATCGCGATCAACAGAAACCCGATCGTCAGCGCTGTCATCGCAAGCGTAAAGGCGCCTCGACGGGCTCGCAGCGTAGGAACCGTGAACTCAAGCTGCCGTGCTTCACCGCCAATGGTCGACGAAGTGCCTTCGCCGTCAGGGTCGAATACGAGCGGTTTGTAAGTCGTGCGATTGAGATTAGGACGCTCGTAAGTGCTTTGTTCGTGCGCAAAATCCTGAAGCTTCTCGTTCATGGTGTTGCTCCGGAGAACGCGTGAGCCATAACACCATGGACGACCGCGACGATCAGCAGACTGTACGTCACACCAATGTGAGCAAACAACCAGATCTTCAACCGCCCTTGAATAGCCCGATGAAAATCAAGGTCATCCTTCTGCCGCACCAACCCCGCCAGCTTTCGACTGGCCGCGCGTTGGTCTTCGCCAAGGAATCGATCAAGGGCTTCGATTTCCCCAACCAATTGCCTCCGTTTGCTACCAGAGGGGCTGACCATGTACGCCAGTGAGCGCGGCCTTTCGAAGAAGTAGATCAGGCGGTTGGAATAAAATTTCGCCAGCACCTCGGACGTCTCGCAGGCTTCCAGAACGATCGCGCGGGCTTGAGCGGCCAGTTTTTGCCGGAATGCCGGAATACGTTCAAAGATGATTTCCTCGTTAACCGCCGTCAATCGTTTAGGCAGGATCTTAGTGACGTACAATCCATAAACACCCGAAAGCGCTACAAAGAAATACAGACAGCTGAGGAAAATCTCTAACCCGCCGTCTGGAATTCGCCATTTCACATGCATCGCGAACATCGCAAATGTCGACAGACCGACGTAGATGTGAAGCTGCATCCAGAAACTGGCTGACCCGATCTTGGGCAAGAACGAAAGGCGCTTTCGCAGGTTCAGCCCGGCCAGAAAAAAGAGGCTGCCGATAAAAACGTAGCCGGTGAAAAAACTGCTGTTGAGCAATCGGCTTTGCAACAACCAAACCACCGCCGCCATCAACAAAACCACAGCCACCGTGATCAGCGCGTACTTCTTCCTCCGACCGGCGAAGGTGAAAGACTTTTCGGTTTTGCTGGTGTTGCTGTTCATGTTACCGGTTGGCGACTGAGATCATATCATCGGGCGTTGAAAGGTCGATTCGTACCAAAGCGTCGTGGGGACAAGCGTTCTGGCAAGCCGGGCCGGAGGCTTGGTCGGCGCAAAGATCGCACTTGGTCGCCTTAAGAATTGGTGTCTCATGATCTGCGGCCAGAATTGGCAACCCTTTGGCATTATTAATTTCAACCATGCGAATGTTGTCGTAGGGACAACTGTTGGCACATGTCGAACATCCTACGCAAGTGCCGTCATTGATCGAAACGATTCCCGTTTCTTCCGACCGGCCGATCGCGCCTGTTGGGCAACCGATCATGCAAACGGGGTCCATGCAGTGCATGCAGGCGTTGGCGATCATCCAATGATCATGCTTTTCCCCATGCCGGACAAAACGAGGATTATTGTCGTGCGTCGAAGCACAGGCCCGCACACAATCATCACAGCGTGTGCAACGGTCGAGATCAATCACCATCGCTTGCGAGCCATTGATGTACCGTCGTCCAACCAAAAATTCCATCAAATTTTGGTCAAGCGATTGGGCTCGAGATACCTTGCGTCGGTTGGAAATCATGTCCGCTTCGGGAAACAGCGGCGGCAGTAAAGCCGAATTCACATTAGGCAGAACAAACTGCTCGACCGCCGAAGTCGGGATCTTCAAAATGTCGACATAACCCACCGCACGGAGACTGAGCGCCCACGGACGCTGCTGAGAGGTTTGCCAGTTGTGATTTAGCTCCCGTAATCCGAACGCTTGCCCTTTTCCCAAGTACGCGATCGTCTGCTGTCCATCGCCGCGGCTACGACTGAGCCGCGCGAAGCCGTTGCGGATCAAAATCAGCCCATCAACATATTCGCCTTGTTGTGCGATCACCGGTTCAGACAAAACGCGCGCCGCGATGTCCTTCTGTTTGGTGGACTGGAAATTTTGGTTCCACTCAAAACTGCCATACGACTCAAACACCGTCAGGGCGCTTATCGTGTCGATCGAATCCTGCGGCAAGTCTTTAAGTAATTCGATCTCACGCAAATGCGAACGGAGGCTGTTTTCGCGGTATTGCGATTCAATATGTAGCCGCATCGCGTCGTTGCGTTTTAGCAGCTCCCGAAACCCCTGCCAGCGAATTTCCAAAATGTACGTCGTTGTATTAGCGACCACGGTGGCAGATCTGGGTGTGCGGGTCAGCGCAGAAATTTCACCAAAAATCTCGCCCTTGTGAAGCTTCACCGATTGCCCGGCAGGTATCACGCGCGGGATGTCGTGAAGGAAGATGCGCGTTTGACCATCGTCGACACGTTCACCAATCGCGTCGTCCTTAGGCGCACCACCCGTTTCAAAATTGCGTGCTTCGGAATGTTTTGAGTTGGACCAAAGTTGCGCAATCGTTTCCATAAATGACTTGGGCTCGACCGGGTCACGTCCCAAGACGGACTGGGGAATTTTCTTCAGCGAAACCAGCGCTTCCCCCTCGACGATGAGAAAAGCGCTACTGCCGTAATCGCCTTCCCGCACAATGATGTCGCCCTTATTGAATTCGATCAATCGACAGTCGTTTTTTAGGATCCCACGCAGCGGAACGTTTTTGGAAAACGCCGACTCGTCCATCAAAGCGAATGGCTCAAGCTGAATCAATCTTGATGCAATGTCATCGTTGAGCTGAGGATCAAGCGGTTGATCCCAGCGCTGTGGCTTTTCGATGATGGTGGGGGATTGGGGCAAGGGTTAGCTTCTTTGATCGGGGATTGGAATTGCGAAATGCGGAGATTTCTAATTTCTAATTTCTAATTTCTAATTTCTAATTTCTAATTTCTGATTTTTGATTTTTGATTTTTGATTTTTGATTTCTCAGAGTTCGGAAATGAAAACTACTTATACTGATCCGGCGTCGGCAAGAACGAATCGACTAAGCCCAGTTCGGCTCCGTCAGCGTTGACAGCGAATTCTTGTCCCAATTGACGTATCGCATCGGCCACGGCGATCAACTGTTCTTCGTTGTTGGTTCTTAGATCTGCCTTGGAAAATGCGGCCAAAACGCCTTCGACCTCCGCGACCTTGATCGTCTCTTGCAATTGCATCAGCTTCGTGGCCGTCTTGGCCGCGCGATTGGCGACGGCCAATCCATAGGTCGACTTTTGAGTCGCGTTGGCGGTCGCACGGGTGCTGAATTCGAGATCAGCGATTAACCCCACCACATACATCACACGCAGACGTTCGATCCCAGATACTGCGTTCTCCTGTCCATCGGATCTCAGGAAATTGTGTCTGATTTGCCCCTGCGACCAGCGCACCAGTTCAAAATCCATACTGCCGGCATTGTGGCCTCCCACGTTGACCAATTCTTCGTTGGGTACGGTATGGCAGTGGTAGCAACTGCTGGCGATCAAATACAGATCGCGCGTATTTCGCATGCCGTAAGCGGTGCTAAGGGCCAGTCGTTCATCTCGGTGTTCTTCCGTTTCGGTTTCTTTTGTTCCCGTGTTGCCACCGTAGTCGTTATGGACTTCCAACCAATCAGCCGCCGCCCCATGACAGGATTCGCAGGAAATCCCTGAAATGGGTTTATCGCGATCACCTTTGGTCTGCAAAGTGAAGTGGCAGTTGATGCAGACGTCACTACGTTTGACTGACCGCAGACCAAGGTTATTGCAAATTTCTGAGGCCTTGGGATCGCGCGCGAGCTGTTCAAAGGTTTTGAAGTGCGGTGTCTGCTTCCAAACTCGTACCTCGCTGCCATGGCATTTGGCACAAGACTCATAGGAGAGAACGCTGGCCGGGTCACATTGAGGCGGCTGAGCATAAACTCTGGTTGGCGCAGTCGCGCAGATAAATAACGCACCAAAGAGCGCGACAAGAGAGACTGGGCTCTTCAGCCTTTTTAAGACGCTGAGCAATAAATTTTGCATCGTATTCCCTTACAGATCCAGTTCGACCGCACCGTCTGGTTTGGCCAAGCACAGCAAACACGCCCCCGGCGAGCAATCGACCGGCTGGCCATCGGGATACTTCACCTTGCCTCCGACGATCCCCGTTTCGCAACTACCGCAGCTTCCGGCGCGGCAACCTGATTCTGGAAAAATCCCATTCGCCTCCGCCAGTTCCAACAGAGAGTCATGATTGGCGGACCATAGCACTGCATGGTCGGACTTCTTGAACGTAACGGGATCAAGCTGATCGTATTTTGCAGCGATGGCATCGCTGGTTTCAACGTCCGACTGCTTTTTCTTTCCGATGGAAGCCGGTCCGAATGCTTCATAGAAAATGCGTCCCGCAGGCACCTGCCACTGCACCAGTCCTTGAGAGATTGACTCCATAAACGCTGGCGGCCCACACACGTAAAACTGACAGTGATTGCTAGGCAGCACCTGTTTCAATAAATCCACCGAAACAAAACCCCCGACTTGGAAATCTTTATCGGGTACATCCGTTGGCAGTGGCTGCGAAAAGCAATGGATCGCATGGAAGTTTTCGCGCGCGTCGGTTACTTGTTTTATCGCGTCAGCAAACGCTTGATCAGCGCTATTACGCACTCCATACAACAACAGCGTCATCCGTGAAGAATTTACGTTGCGCAGATGTTGCAGGATACTAATCATGGGCGTAACACCAATCCCACCAGCCAACAACACAACAGGCAATTCCGACGATTCATCCAGCACAAAATGCCCGGCAGGCGCTTTAACTTCTATTCGATCACCAACACACATCGAATTATTGATGAAGTGGCTGACAACTCCATGGTGAAACTGTTGTGGTTCATTCTCGTTGCCCGAAGGCAGGGCAGTCGTAATCGCTTTCACCGAAATGCGATAGTGATCTGGCTGCGGAGCCGACGATAACGAATAGCATCGGATCAGCGGTTTAGAACGGCCGGGCACCGGAACTTTAATCGTCAGATGCTGTCCCGGCAGAAACGAAGCGATCCCTTTCCCATCCTCCGGCTTCAAGTAGACCGAAACGATATCTTTGGTTTCTTTGACGACCTTACTGACCTGGAAAGTTCGATAGCCAGTCCATGAATCTGAGGTCGATTCATCAGCGGTGGCCACCCTTCGATCGAGCACACTTTCGATCTGCTGATTCAGCAATGTACGAGAAAGCTCGAACTGCCGCCGGCTTTGGCCCATCAATGTCAGTGACTGCGCGGCCCACAACCCAAGCTGCACAATCACCAATGCGCACATTGCGACTCCAAGAATGAGCAAGAGTGATTGGTAGCTATCCATGATTCCTTTCAACCCGCACAAACGTCACAGCACGAATCCATCGCGCAAGCGGTACCATCTGCCATTGCCATAAACGACATAGCTATTGAATCGTCGTCAAATCGTTGACAGAACCTTTAGGTATTCGACTCTCTAGCGCTAATTCCAGACCTACACTTCTACTAAACCTGATCACCCCCAAACTCGCACTTTTTTAAACCTCTTCGCTGCCAGCACACCATGAAATTCAGCATCGCGACACTTCACGAAAACGACCACCAGCAGACTGTTTTCCAAACCAGCGAGGTGAAAATTGGATCCGCTCCCTCGTGTGACGTTGTCATCAACGGTGACAAAGGTGTTTCTGCATTACATTGCGTCGTCAAAGTTAAGAGTTCCTCAGAAGTCGAGATCACAAATTTCGAGCGGTCAATCGTGCTCAACAACGGGCCGCGCGTTCATCGCGGTTCCACGGCCGAAACGACCTTGCCGGCGTTGTTCTCAATAGGCGATACTCAGTTCCACATCAGCAGCCTCGAATCAACATTCGATCTCGACCATGCGTTGTGCCATCTTTCAAGCTCCGGTCAGAAAACGGACCAGCCAACCAACTTAAAACGAGTAGAAGAAGTCGCGCCCGGGTCCCGCACTTTGGCGGCGTGGTTAGAAACGTTGGGAGATCTGCAGAAATCAGCAGCCGGCAGTAGAGCTTTCTTCAAAGAGGCCGCTCGTACGACTTACAATCCAGGCGGCATGGATGGCTGCATGATTCTGCAGCCAGGTGAACAGGGGCAGTGGGACATCATTGCCAGCCACATTCCTTATCCGCACTGCAATCTTACGTTTCGCCCAGATTTGGTTCAAGAATCAGTTCGACAGCAGCGGACCATCTTTCACGATGCGTCTCAAATCCCGTCAGAGACTCCATTCACAGAAACGCATACGGCTGTCGTCTGCCCCGTTATCGACGATGAAAACAGGGTTCTCGCGGTCGTGTACGGGTTTCGCACTCGCCACAGCACTAACAACCGCAGCGGTGCCCGTGCACTGGAAGTTCAATTCGTTCAGCTGATCGCTGGTTCCATCGCCGCCGCAATGACGAGGTTGGAAAAGGAAGCCGAAGCTTCGCGTTCGCGCGTTTTGCTGGAACAAGCATTCTCTCCGAAGGTTGCGCGTCAACTTGAGATCGACCCGCAGATCCTTCAGGGTGTTACCCGCGATGTAACCGTATTGTTCGCTGACCTTAGAGACTTTACAGCCATCAGTGAGGCCGCCGGCCCCAAAATCACTTACCAGATGTTAACCGATGTGATGGATCGTTTCTCCGAGATCATCGCTGAATATGATGGCGTTGTTATCGACTTTTATGGCGACGGCGTATCCGCATTTTGGAACGCGCCCGTCGATCAACCTCAGCACACGCTGCTGGCGGTGAAAGCAGCTCACGAGATTCTTGCGGCGCTGCCGGATTTGAATTCTATCTGGAGCCATCGCTTGTCCCATCGCCTACGGGCGGGTATCGGAATTCATTGCGGCCCCGCTCAAGTCGGAAATTCCGGCAGCAGTACCCGGCTGAAATACGGCCCTCAAGGAACCACCGTCAACATCGCCAGCCGTTTAGAATCGGCAACCAAAGGGATTGGGCTACCGCTGATCGTTTCCGAAGACGTGGCCGATAAAGTCGCTCAGCACTACTACGGAAGGCGGATCTGCCAAACGAGTTTAAGTGGCCTAAGCGAGCCGCTACACTTGTTCGAATTGATCGGCAAACCAATATCAAAATCCGATCTGGATCAATTGAGCAAGTACGACGAAAGTTTGGCGCTGTACGAGGGTCAAAAATATACCGAAGCCGTATCGCTGTTGTGCGAATTGAGCCTCGACCGACCAGACGCAGCAGCTGAGTACTTGTTAAAGCAGGCGATGCAAAAAAGCAAAAACAACGTTGATCGCCGCCAAGAATCGAGCCCAAAAACGGATGTCTCGGCGCTGACGCTGACGCAGCAACCGATCATAGAAAGTGCTCCACCTGCCGCTGCTTCAGCGAAAAATGCACCTTCCCAATTGCCGCAGTAGAGACGTCAGTCGTTGATCAGCCAACGCGTTGGCTACCAACAGGTTTATCTGCGCCGTAGATGCAAGCGCCCTATTGTTCCGCGATCTCAACAGGCCTACCTTCTTTGAACTCGCATGCATAAGTTGCTCGGTCGCGCGTTGGGCGGCGAGCGTAAACGCGAGCGTAGTTCAGTTCGTTGTACCGCACCTTGAATCGTGCTCCCGTCCGGTTGAGGAAGCGATCGAGCTTGAAAGTGCGTTTACCATGGGCGGGGATCGGCAGGGAATCGTGAATTTGATAATGCTTATTGATTTGGATGTTCAGATGCGTCCAATCCTGATCGCTAAGATTCTCAATGACTAATTCGCCACCGCCAAACTCAGGTCGTAGGTCATAGCGCTCTTCATAGAACGCCTGCGAAGGTAAACCTTCGGCTGTAATCCTGCACTCGAGTTTGCCTTCGTAAACCTTGGGCATGTAGCTGAACAACGCCAAAATGATGATCACTGGAACGCCGCACATAACGGCTAAGGTGATCTTCAGCGCTCTGGGCGACATCGTCGCCATATCTTGTGATATGCTCGAACGAGGAATCGGGGCATCGCTGGTTGAAGTGTTTGTCATTGGCCGGTTAATAAATAGTTTGCAAGTTCGACGGGTAGTCGCTGGTTGAAATTATACATCGTGAGTACGATTCAAATATGCCAAACCTCAAGGACCGCAATTTTCTCAATGCTTCGTGGCTGATTAATCTGCGCTGGGTCGCCGTGATTGGTCAGGTGGTCACGATTCTCGGGGCGATCGCCATTTTCAAAGCCCAAATGCCGGCAGTTTGGTCTTTGATCATCGTGATTTCATTGACGGCGTTCTCCAATGTTCTGCTGACCTACTGGTTTGCCAAAGACGACCGGATCAATTTGAGCGTCAAGACCTGGAATTCACTGTTAGCTCTGGTCATGGTGATGGATATGTTGTCGTTGACGGCCCTATTGTTTGCAACGGGCGGACCCAACAATGCCTTCTTTCTGTTTATCTTCGTCAATATCAGCCTCAGCGCTCTGGTGCTTAACCGAAACTGGGCATGGGGAATTAACGCGCTGGCCAACCTTTGTTTTCTGCTGATTACTTTCGAACACCTAAAGGTTCCTCAGCTGGATATGGGGCTTCCCACGCTACGTTCGGTCGGACACATGCAGTTAGAACACATCGCACTGCTGGTGGCGTTTGCGACCTGTTCCACCGTGATTGTGTACTTCATGACCCGGCTGACCGCTGAACTGCGTGCTCAGCAACTGGAAGTCCGCAACGTTCAGATGAAACAGGCGCGTAGCGAAAAGATCGAAGCCTTGGGTACGCTGGCCGCTGGCACCGCCCATGAACTGGCCACGCCACTATCGACGATTGCCATCGTGGCCAAGGACGTGGAGCAGGCGTTCGAACTACATCCGCCAGATTTCCCCGGGGCGGAAGAAGTGATCGAAGATGTTCACCTGATTCGCAGCCAACTGGACCGCTGTCGAGCCATCATTGACCGTATGTCCAGCCACGCCGGTGAAGCCGTCGGGGAACCCATTCGCCCCGTCGCGCTCAGCCGATTGGCCGAAGCGTCGCTGGAAGGACTTATTGGGGGAGGCCGAGTTCACCTAGATATTTTGCCGGAGGACGAAAACGCGCAAATTGCCGTGCCGCTTGACGGGCTAAGTCAGGCGATCCGAGGGCTGATACAGAACGCTTTGGATGCAGATACCAGTGATCGCCCGGTAAAAATTATCATCCGCCGCGCCGAGCGAAACTGGTGCTGGGAGATCATCGACCGTGGTCCCGGCATGTCACCGGAAGTGTTGCAGCGAGTCAGTGAACCGTTTTTTACGACGAAATCGCCCGGCAAAGGCATGGGACTGGGCGTTTTTCTGGCAAAAAATGTTGTGAGAAGGCTGGGCGGGCGGGTAAGTCACTTAACGAGGGAGACCTCAGACCCGCGCGGTGCGGGCACAACCGTAACCCTTATGTTACCCAATCATGACTTCGAATGACGGGGGAAGCTGAAACGATGAATCAAGTACAATCCATCATGGTCGTCGATGATGACGATGTTTTAAGAAACCGTTTGGAGAAATCATTTTTGCGCCGAGGCTTCATCGTGCATATTGCGTCCAACCGGGACGAAGCGGTACAACTAGCAGCCTTGCACAAACCCGATCGCGCGGTTTTGGATTTAAAGATGCCCGGCAAATCGGGTCTTGAGTTGCTCAGCGAGATGCGCACGATCTCTCCAACGACAGCCTGCGTGATCCTGACCGGGTATGGTTCTATCACCAACGCCGTCGAAGCGGTGAAGCTGGGTGCGATCGGCTACGTCACCAAACCGGCCGACGCGGATCAGGTGCTGGCGGCGTTTGAAGACAGCCCGGTCATCGACAACCCTGAGTTCCCTCCCCCCTCGTTGGCGGCGGCGCAGTGGGAGCACATTCAACGGGTGCTGGCCGATTCCGGCGGGAACATTTCCGAAGCGGCTCGGCGACTGGATATTCCCAGACGGACGCTACAGCGCAAATTGAAAAAAAATGCGCCGTAGGATCACGTTCCCATCGTCGCGTTTGGAGCCACGAGAGACGGCTATCGGTAGTGGACGAGGCAACGAGTCCGGCAGTTCCAGTACCCTCTGGAACTGGTTGAGGGCCCGCATACGATACACTGAGTTTGACTGCGATTGCCCCACCGGGCTCTTTGCCTCGCCCACTACGCGTGGGTGACTTTGACCGCATCGAGCACCGCGCGTTCGACGTTGAGCAGATGTTCTTCTACATTGACCTCAACGACATCGGCCTCACCTTTGGTTGATTCCAGCGCCGCGAACTGGCTCGGCAGCAGATCCGGCGGCATGTAATGCCCCTCGCGCTGCGCGAGCCGTTTTCTAATCGCCAGTTCCGAGGCCACCAAATGGATAAATCGCAATTGATCACTCGCGGATCGTAGTTTGTCGCGGTACTTTTTTTTGAGTGCCGAACACGCGACTACCACAGGTGTCTCAGCTTCAATTTTCTCCTTAATGTGCTGGCAAATCGCATCCAACCATGGGGCTCGGTCGTCGTCATCCAAGGCCTTACCGCGCGACATTTTCCCTACGTTGACCGGAGGGTGAAGATCATCTCCGTCTGTGAATTTGTAGCCCAACTCGCGCTGGAGAAACCAGCCAAAGGTCGATTTTCCACAACCAGAAACCCCCATCAGAATGACAGCAGGGAAATTTTCTTGGGACGGCTTCTTCATAGGGCACTTGTCTTAGGTGAAAACCAACTAAAATTGAGCGATTCAAATCATTGTAACGATTGATTCATGTTCAGCGGCAAACTTGTCGGGCACCATTTATAAGGCTCTAGATCTTGGTCCGCCAGCACCGAAGACTTACAAATACCTTCCGATATCAATAAAACAATTTCAGCCCATGCCGATCTTAAAACGCGAAAACGACGTCTATCCGGCAGACCTATTCGAATCGGAGCTCGCACTGACCCGGCCTACGGAAGAGGGCGTCCATTGGTGGGTTGTTTACACCGTCGTCCGCCGCGAAAAGGACCTGACGCGGAAACTCGCAGCGCTGAAAATTCCTCACTACGCCCCGATCGTTCCCAAACGATATCGGTCTCCCAACGGCCGGTTACGAACCTCTTATATTCCGCTGTTTGCGAACTACGTTTTCATGTTGGCCGATGAGCAACAACGTTACGACGCATTGACCACGAATTGTATCTTAAAATGCACCCCCGTTACCGATTACGACATGTTGGTCGCGGATCTACAACGCATCTACGACGTTGTCCAAGCAGGCGTTCCGCTGACCGCAGAAGCGAAACTAACCGCTGGCGACAAAGTGAAAGTCCGCTCGGGGCCCTTTGCAGGCTATGACGGTATCGTTATTCGACGCGAGGGAAAAACCCGATTGCTGCTGTCCATTCGATTCCTTGAAGAAGGTGTTTCGATGGAGATTGACGAAGGGCTGTTAGAGATCACCGAAAGATGCAAACAACAAGAATAGCGTCTGGAAACCTGTTGTGTGTCGAACCTACTTCGAAGTGATCTGCACGTGAATCACTTCAACGATCTCATCATCCGATGACGCGGCTTTAATCTCCAACCGCACACCAAATCGCTCAGCGTCGGTGACACGTATTCGCAACGCCTCAGTATCCGCAAACGCCTCAACGCTGGGCTTGGACGCCATCGGCGGGTGCAACGGAACATGCAAGACGTGGATCGTTTGCTGCGGCGGAATCGAAATGCGAAACTCGCCGGCGAAAAGATCCTGAGTTCCATCATGGGACCTGATAATGTGTTGGCTGACCGCGGGATCGGCCATCACGGAATTCTCTTGTTCCTCAGAAATTGGCGCGGTGTCGCCCGTACCTGCCAGTCGGTTCAGTCGTTCCTCGATGCTGGGCTCATTCATCAAAACAATCTTTCTCACAAGGAGGTTACGAAAAAAGGCAGCACCAAAGGTACTGCCTTTTTATTTCGAATGCAAAATCTTTGGTAGCCTAGGCTGACGCTGATGCAGTCGCTTTTTCAGCCAATTCCTTGGCCGATGCGGTGCACTCCCAAGTGAAATCGGGATCGTTGCGACCGAAGTGGCCACCAGCGGCTGTCTTACGGAAGATAGGACGTTGAAGTTTCAAGTACTCGATAATTCCCTGAGTCGACAATGGATACTGCTCACGAACAACTTCGCAAATCGTTTCATCCGAGACGGTGCCTGTACCTTGCGTGTCCACGTGAACGCTGACAGGATCGGCAACACCAATCGCGTATGCCAGTTGAACTTCACAGCGTTTCGCCAAACCAGCAGCAACGATGTTCTTGGCAACGTGACGCGCCATGTAAGCCGCACTGCGATCGACCTTGGTCGAATCCTTTCCGCTGAATGCACCACCGCCGTGACGTCCCCAACCACCGTAAGTATCAACGATGATTTTACGCCCCGTCAAACCACAGTCGCCGTGAGGGCCACCAATTTCGAACTTGCCGGTTGGGTTGATGTGATAGGTGACTTCGCCCTTGACCAATTCCTTTGGCAGCAGCGGCTGCACGATCTCTTCTTTGATGAATTTTTGGATCGTTTCGTTGTCAACGTTAGGGCCATGCTGGGTCGAAACAACAACCGTGTCGATGCGAACAGGCGTGTACCCATCGTACTCGACGGTGACTTGGCTCTTACTGTCGGGACGCAACCAATCGACTTTTTTCGAGAACCGAGCTTCATTCAGTTTTTCAAGAATCTGGTGAGACAGCGCGATCGGCAATGGCATTAGCTCTTCGGTGTCATCGCAAGCGTAACCGAACATCAGTCCCTGGTCGCCGGCACCGTCTGCGTCAACGCCTTGAGCGATGTCGGGGCTTTGCTGGTCCAGTTTCACAACGACGTCACACGAATCGCAACCGATTCCTGTTGCCGCGTCAGTGTATCCGACGTCTCGCATGACGCTGCGTACCAGCTTCTCAACATCGACTTCCGCCTTGGATGTGATCTCACCGGCGATGACCGCCATTTCGGTGCTGACCATCGTTTCGCAAGCCACACGGCTTTTCGGATCCTGCTCAAGCATTGCATCGAGGATCGCGTCTGAGATTTGGTCCGCCAGTTTGTCGGGGTGCCCCATGCTCACAGATTCGCTTGTAAATAAGTACTTTCCAGAAGCCACAATCTTCTCCTCAATATCTCAATGGACGGCAGTTAATAAAGGCAGGTAGTTGAATGCCAGTCGAGCATTTTAGCAAAACAACCGCGAATTCCAATACGCTAAACACCGAGGATCTGGCCAGCAAATTGGAGGATCTGGAGGTCAAGGCAAGCTTTGGCGGGCATCCGCTATGGCAGTCAACAGAAGCCGCGCGAATTCTAAGCTGCCGAAACAATCGAGGGCTTGGTTTCTTCAGGGCTCTCAACATGAGCCAATTGGGACAATGCAAGGATTCCGGTGACGGTCCGGTCAGCAGCCCCCGTATTCTGGGCCACTACTTTCTGAGCCCGCGATCCCATGGCCTGAGCCAGACCGGGCATCTCGATCGCCCATTTCATGAAGGTTTCGATTTGACGTTCGTTATTCACGACCTCCGCTGCTTCGTTTTCGATCAACGCCGAAACGGTACTGGTGAAGTTCGTTGTGTTGGGGCCAAAACAAACAGGCACACCAAACCCAGCCGGTTCGATCATGCTCTGTCCGCCGCGCGATCCCATGCTGCCACCCACGAAGCCCGCATCCGCCAATCCCCACCATGCGGAAAGTTCCCCAATCACATCGACGATCAGAATCGCGTCTGAATCCGGGGCTGCGTCCTGAGACGATCTCAACGTAAAGCGCTGGTTGCGACTTTCAAGCGCGCGGCAAAGCTGAGCCACGCGTTTGGGATGACGAGGCACCAAAATCAATCGCAGCTCTGGATGCGTTTCGCGCAACCGCATATACGCGTCCACCAGCAGCAAATCTTCTTCCAGTTGCGTACTGCCTCCGACAAAGACAAAGTCTTTTTTAGTGATCCCATGGGCTGTTGCGACACCTCTGAGTTCCAAAGTCGCGGCGTTGTTGCGGTCGGTTTGCACACCATCGAATTTAACGCTGCCGGTAACCGTCACCCTCTTGGCATCGCAACCGTTGCTGACAAACCGCTGAGCATGGTCGGCGGACTGTGCTCCGACCCAATTAATCCGCTGAAAAATGGGGCGGAAAAGAAAACCAAGCTTCCGGTATCCTCGGGAGCTTTTTTCACTCAACCGACCGTTGATCACGCTGACGGGAATCGATTGCTTGGACGTAATGCCAATCAAGTTCGGCCAAAGTTCTAATTCAGCCAATATCAACTGATCTGGTCGCAACCGCCGCAAGGTGCGTTTGATGGCCCAAGAAAAATCGGCAGGGCAAAAGAACGTAATATCATCGGGAAAAGATTCCGAGGCCAATTTCCGGCCGGTTTCGGTGGTCGAAGAAACGGCGATCTCGACCTCAGGATGCTGCCGGCGGATGCGAGCGATAACAGGTTTGAGCAAATTTACTTCGCCCACGCTGACCGCATGAAACCAAAGACATTTGGCGTCTGAGGTTCGGCGCGGCACCTGGCCAAAAAATTTGGCCGACCATCCTCGGCGATTCTTATTCTGCACGACCATGCGCCACATCAACCAAGGCGAAAAGATCGCCAAGACCGACAGGTAGATCAAGTTAATCAGAATACTCATGGGATCCTTCCCAATAACCGCTTGTCTCAATTTCGGCTCCGCCGGTAGTGGATGAGGCCACGAATCCTGCAGCTGCATTAAACGATGCACTAAAGGTGAAACAAAAGGGCAAAGGAGGGGCAGGACTCGCTGCCTCATCCACTACCTCCAACCCTAAATCTAAGTTGGATCACAGCACTAGTACCACGACGCTACTTCCTCATGCAGCACGATTTGTATTTCTTCCCACTGCCGCAGGAACACGGATCGTTGCGTCCGACTTTTTTACCCGTGTTGCGTAAGGATTTCATCTGCTTCTTTTCGCCACCGGAATTGGCAATCGCTTCTTCTTGCTGTTGCTGCATCTCGGAAACGGGTTCTTGTTTCGTTTCGTATGCTTCGTGTTTCGCAGATGTTTCATTCAACGTGTGGCTGATGAAGTCTTCGTTGAGTTGTTCGACACGGAAAACCAAATCGGTGACGCGTTCGCCGATCGACGACCACAGCACATCGAACATCTGCATCCCTTGTCGTTTGTATTCGACCTTAGGATCCAATTGAGCCATTCCGACTTGGCCGACGGCGCTGCGCAGATAATCCATCGCCAGCAGGTGATCTTTCCATGCACTATCAACAATCTCCAAAAGCACCATCCGCTCCATTCGGCGGAACTCAGGATGGAAGTGATCTTCGACGATCGCCTCTAACCGCTGTTCCAGTTGCTCTTGATCCATCTTTTCATAAGGCTTCAGATCCAGATCGTAGTCGATCGAATCCTTGAACCACTGCGTCAACGTCGAAGCTGCACCGTTGGCGTTTTTGAGCGGCACTTCACCATTGGCGGACATCGTTTCCAACTGCTGCTGCAGCGTCGCGATCGAAGACTGAGCCTCCTTTTGACGTTCCTGACTTTTGTCCAGCAACATCTGGTGGATGTCTTGGCCGCTTTTGTTGACCAAGTCATCGACGGACATTTCCGAATTGAAACGGCGGCTGGCCCAAGTGACCAATCCGTCCGCGTTAAGCCGCGCACTGCTGTTAGGCGTGGCGGCTTCAGAGAATTTGTAAAAACCGGCCATCACTGGGTAAGCGGCTTCTTTTTGAATGTATTGTGCGACCGCTTTTTTCGAGAAGTGTTCTTTGACTTCGGCTGCAGGTCTTTCCTTGATCTCATCTAGCTGGACCTCGATGCCGAATTTCGCTTTGGCCCAAGCAACGGCCGATTGCAAGTTGTAATCGGGGTCCAACATGACGTCGGCACCTTCGATCTTCACCGCGTTGACCGCGGCGCGAGCCTTTTCGATCAACAGTTCATCCAACCGCCCACGACCTTCTTTCTTCAAGTCGTGTTCGTTGATCTTAACGCCCCAACGATTCTTCATAAACGCTGACAGAGCACTCCAGTTCCATTCCGATTCCTCTTCGGACAACGGCAGGTCTTGTTCGATCTCACTGAGGATGTCGATCTCAGTTTGGCGATGCGCCTCTTCCTTGGCAATCTTAATCGCCTCCGCGGGCATCACATTACGAAACGCCTTCGGTTCGAGGTACTCAACGGATAACTGCTGAGCCGCAAATTTTGAGAACGATTCGCGGCCGAATCCATCGTCCAGAAACGTGTCCAGCGTTCGGTCAATTTGATCTTCGATCATGTCCTGAACGATTTCGCGGCAATTGACGCCGTCGAGGATGCGTTGGCGGAAGCGGTAAACGCGTTTCCGCTGTTCGTCCATCACTTCGTCGTATTCCAGCAAGCTCTTGCGCTGTTCAAAGTTGAACTCTTCGCGCTTCTTCTGAGCCCCGTCAATGCGGCGAGAGACCATCGAACTTTCCAACGGCTCTGGGCCTTTGAATCCGCCCATCTCCAGCATCCGCTTTACAAATGGTCCCGCGAAAATCCGCATCAGATCATCATCCAAGGACAGGTAGAACTTGCTGCTGCCGGGATCGCCCTGACGTCCACAACGACCGCGCAACTGCAAATCAATCCGGCGGGCATCGTGACGCTCGGTACCGATCACATGCAATCCGCCCCGGTCTTTGACCTTTTCGCCCATCTCAGACATCTTGTGTTCTTCGTCGATCGATTTGACTAACTCTTCCCACTCGTCCTGAGGCACGTCCAAACGCGTTGCGTATTTGTCTTGGAGACGCGCCCACGCCATCGTTTCAGGGTTACCGCCCATGATAATATCGGTACCGCGACCGGCCATGTTGGTCG
>CALDEW010000385.1 GCA_937942355.1 uncultured Pirellulaceae bacterium
GCTAGGGCGCGAAGTAAGCAGCACCAGGAGCGTGCATGTGCGACTGGCCTCTGCGTTTGGCTTCATTGGTCATCGACTGCTGACTGCCGGCAGCACGTTTGAAGATCTTCCCAAACTTTTTCACCACATCACACCAAGAGACACTGTCCAATCCAACGCGCGAAAGTATCGGAGCCAGATGCTTTGGAATCGAACCTCGACTGCCGGAGCGTATCTGACGCCCCGTCCAGTCCAACAGATCAAGATACTGCGCCATCGGAATCGCCAGAAAACCTTTCTTGCTTGCCCGGCGTCCACTATCGTCGGCATCGCAACCGATCGGGTCGGTACGCTCGTTAATCTCAATCGGAGCCATCCAACCACTTTTGCTCCGCGCCCGTGAACGCTCCCACTGATGAGTCGACTTTCTCAGGTTCTCGCGCTTGGTACCTGAGCGCTGATTGAGATCATCCAACCGATCCTTTGCACCAGTAAACTCCGCGTTTTCAGGCCGATCGGCCAGCGCGGCGCGGATGGGGTTGAGATCCACATACGCTGCACACGCGAGGATAGAAGCCTCATCGAGTAAAATCTGAGCCCGGTATCTTCCCTGCCAGAAGGCACCCTCAAGAAACGGTCCATCGCGTCGTTGGCGAGGCTCAGGCAGAGATTGTAATTATTTCTCTTGACGCGATTCGTCGATCATGCAACTGGTGCATCGCCATAGCGAAACATCCATCTCAGGAGCAATCATGCCCAGCGAACACTCGGACTTTATCCCCCCCCGCGCACCGCAAGCCTGAACCATCTAACGCCGACCACAGTGTCTTCGGGGATCATCCCGCTGACCATGGTTTGGCAACAAGCACTGGACAATCGCAAACGTCAGAAAGTTCTCCAGCTACTTTCAGCCATCGCGGCTCGGAAGTCTCAACCACTCAGCCGGGAGAGCGACAATGATTAGTGAATTGACACGCCTACCGGGAAAGATTCAGCCATCGCATAAAGCCCGCAAAGCGGCATTGTACATCCGTCAATCGACGCTCCATCAACTGACGGAACACCAAGAGTCGACTCAGCGTCAATATCAACTGATCGTCCGGCTTGAGCAACTTGGCTGGAACAAAGATGATGTGATCGTCATCGACCAAGACCTTGGTTCCAGCGGCAGCCATAGCCAGCGACGCGCGGGGTTTGCATCACTGTTGCAGATGATCACTCGTGGAGAGATTGGAATCGTGTTAGGACTTGAGATGAGTCGACTGGCGCGAAATTCCAAAGACTGGCATGACTTGTTCGAAGTTTGTGCCATCTTCGAATCATTGATCGCCGATGAAGATGGAATCTTCAATCCCAACGACCCAAACGATCGACTCGTGCTTGGGCTAAAAGGAATGATCAGCGAAATGGAATTACACACCATGAAGGTACGTCTGCAACGCGGTCGAATGAACAAGGCGCGACGTGGCGAACTGTTTCATGATGCGCCCGTAGGATTTATAAAAAATGAAAAAGGGCAGCTCGATCTAGATCCAGACCAGTCTGCTCAAGGTGCGTTGCGAGAATTCTTTCGGAGCTTTGAGGTAGTTGGCTCAGCCAGCGGGCTGTTCCACTACCTCGCAGAGAACCAAATTAAAATGCCGTTTCGAAAGGATCCCCAAGGTCGTCATCTCACGGAGATTCAATGGAGAATCCCCAAAAAGACATCCGTTTTGGAAATGCTACATAACCCGACCTACGCCGGAACATACGGCTATGGTCGAAGAAAGAACTACCACAGTAAAAACCGCAAAAAGCAGGGGGCCAAGCACTTGCCGCCCGATCAATGGACGGTTTGCCTGGTCGACCACTTTGAAGGCTACATCACCTGGCAACAGTACCTGGATAATCTTCAGCGGCTACAGGGCAACAACTCGCGCGGTAAACGAACCAGCCCACCGCGCGGAGGTCAAGCGTTGATTTCAGGGTTGGTGTTCTGTGCGATGTGTCAACGTCGGCTCGCTCCAACTTACTCTGGAAAAAACGTTAGCTATTTTTGTAACCGTCATCAAACAATGCATGGAGTCACACGCTGCGGCACCGCGCTTGTTAGCCGGGTCATTGATGGTCTGGTGACAACACAGATTCTAAAAGTGCTCAGTCCGTCGTCACTGGAGTTGCAATTCCAGGTCATTGGTGACGAAGTTCAACGTAGAGAAACAGTCCAGCAGCAATACGTTCACAAACTTGAACGCGCCACCTACGCCGTTGATCTTGCCCATCGACGATATGAAGCAGTTGATCCTGCGAACCGTTTGGTTGCTGCAACGTTAGAACAAAAATGGGAACAGGCGCTTGCTGAAAAGGAAGCTGCCACGACTGCTTTGGAAGAACAAAAACGTCTGGTATCGACGACGTTGTCCCGGCAAGAACAAGAAGAGATGAAGGCAGCATGCGCCGACGTCGAAAATTTATGGGACCGCGCGACAATCCTAGAACAGAAACAGCTCGTTCGATTTTTGATCGAGAAGGTGAACGTTCAAGTTGAGAACAACTCAGACCAGGTTGTCGTTACGATCCAGTGGACTGGCGGTTTTGAAAGCGTTCATTCTGTCGTCCGCCCTGTCCATCGATTTGATCAGCTTGCGTGTTATGACGAACTTCTCAAAGTAGCCCTTGAGCTTGCACTCAAAGGTAAGCGATCTCCTGAGATCGCGGCGGAACTTAATGCACAAGGCTACCGTACGCCGCGACGCCAACGCTTATTCTCAGCTTCCGTCACGGCCAAGTTGTTGGCGGATGATAAATCAGCTTACACACAACTTCACCATCCAGAACTGGGGCCTAATGATTGGGAAGTGAAGCGTCTGGCTGACGAAATTTCGATGCCAATTAAGCGGCTCAAAGATTGGGTGACCAAGGGCTGGGCACACGCGACTCAGCGTCCGTTTGGGCGAACGTGGGTCATCTGGGCTGACGAGCAGGAGTTGTCCCGATTGAAACAATTGCGAGCACGGCAAGCTGGCAATAATAACAGCAATCCGCCAAAAGAATTGACTCGTCCGGGCATCGAGCGACGAGTAACGGAGTAACGTTTTTAGGCAACTAACGCGAATCTCGAGTATTTTTTAACGGTCGGCGAACGAAGAAAAGGAATGCAGCATGAAGGTCGATTCCAAAATCGCCCGGTTGTCCGATCCTCCCTGTTGGCCTGCCGTGCGATATTTTCCGCAGTGCAACGCATCCACCAACTGATATCCGACAACCGACGACGCACCTCGGCCAGTTTTTGGGCGTTGAGCAAAATGGTGTTCAGTTCGAACTCACTGGGCTCTAACGGCTTGCCCGTTTTATCACGCCCTTTGGGAAACAACCGACACCACCGCTGAGCCACTTCTTCGTCAGACCATGATTTAACAACATCTGGACGCGCTCGAAGGACAATATGCAGATGGTTGGACAGCACCGTGTAAGTCAAGCAATCGATGCCGAAGACCGAGGCTAGGAACTCAAACCTGTCGCGGATCCATTGTCGGCGATGTTCGTAGTTATTGCCGCTGTTTTTATCGATTCCGCATAGAAACGCCTGCCGAACGCAACGCTGGACCGCGTGTACGACCTGAATTTCATCCGGGTTGAGATACTCGCCACGTGCTTGTCTAGCCATCAATATGCTCCCAAGAACCAAGGGCAACTTAAGAGGATTCTAGCGGTTGGGTGGAAACGCCGCAACTGATCTATGGGTGTCCCCTTCTTTGCCCTTGACGCACGATTGGCTTGGCTGTTCCTTGAGCGGTTGTGTCTCCACAGAGCCGCTGTACGTTTTACCAAGTCCGATGCTTTTAATGCTGAGTCGATTTCAATTCAATGATCATTGAATACCATTGCCATGCCTCATAAGATCTCGTGGGGCAGAGCCCACCAATATCTCGATCCTCCAAAGACAAAACACTTTGTTTTGTCATTACCTCTCATTAAGACCGCCGCTGACACCTTTATGCGTCCTGCCGAACGCAGCGTTGGACGGTGTGTACGACTTGCACTTCATGCGGGTTGAGGTATTCGCCACGAGCCTGTCTAGCCATCGATCTGCTCCAAAGAAACAAGGGCAACTTGGACCGATTTTACCGGTCAGGTGAAATGGTTGCAAGAGGTTTATGGGTGTCCCCCTATGCTCCCCAGTAGTGGGAGTCTTCCGACTTCGGAGCTACGTCGGTTTATGCTGCGCTCTCAGCAACTGACCTTCTTTAGTGGCAACCCCATGACACACAGCCGATTCAGGACACAATCTAAAAGCAACCGAAACATACTTGCTGCACTAATCGTGCCGAACACTATTGGACCCGTCCCTGTTTTCGTCTCCACTAATATTGAGCCTTTGTTTGGCTTGCAACAACGCAGCCTCGGCTTCTTTTTCCACCTCTCTGCATTTAGCTAACAAAACCTCAGACTTGCCCGCTTGTTCGCCCAACAGCTCCCAAATTTCAGATATGTCGCTAACCGTCTTGTTCACAGCACAGGAGAGACTTTCATCCTCAACTTCTGCTAACGGAGCAATCTTATGCAGGGTGTATAGTGCCGCTCCTCGCACTACTTGGTCAGAATGGTTGCAAAGATCAAAGCAAGCCGAGACCAGTTTCTCTCTCACAGGCCATAACTTTCTCATGCAAGTCAGAACTAATAGTAATTCGTCTTTGCCGGCAATGCTCATTCTTTTAATCGCAGCGGATGAATCTACTGGAATTGGAAAACGGCTAAGAGTTAGCATTTTTTCATCGCTTGACCTGCCCGAATCAACGTCTAGCCAAGCAAACAAGTCGTCATAGTATCTATTGTTCATAGCAGGACCTCAAATATTGCTAAGAATGAATTTAGTTGACAGCCTA
>CALDEW010000386.1 GCA_937942355.1 uncultured Pirellulaceae bacterium
CGCAATGACGACTTTGCCTTGGTGCCGAAGAGAGTTTTTCTCAAACTCTGACTTCGTAATTGCACCGGGGATCACAGAAACGTCAGATTCAACTTTAGCCCGGACGTCCACGACGACAAAGCGATTGGTCCACTCTGCACTGTTTTGCATCGCGAGCATCTGGTTAGCCGAAATACTGGAGGCTCCAGTTAATTGAGCTTTAGTAAATTGGGCAGGAAGCATCGTCCCAATGGCGATACAGATGGCAAAAAACAATTTCACGGGAGGAATCCTCACTGATGACAAACTTAAATCGGAAGCAGGCGTGTTGCGGTACGCTTGCTTTCCAATAAAAAGCATCGTCAAAGGTTGGATTGAGCTCCGTGACGTTAGTCACTCGCAAAAACCGAAAATCCTCGGAACGTCTTTTGGTGTGACTTAGGTCACAAACTTATTCGAGATTCAAGTAGAGGCTTGTGTTGACGTTTTGTGGTTGCGTTTCGTTGGAGGACCTCTGGCAACAAACGCGTGCCAAACGATTCGGAGTCCGGCTCAACACGGCTTCGGTTCTCAAAAGATAAAAGGGATAATCCTTTTGGTCTCTTTTGAATACTGCTGGTACTCAGGAAACCTGTCACAAAGCATCTTTTCCTCGTAGTACATTTTGCACGCCAGGACACCCAGAAGTGAGAGCCAAAGCAAAAGCTTGTAGGTGGTGAACCCATCTATTAAGTAACCCAAGCAAAAAACCAGCAGTGCCAAATACATCGGATGGCGAACGAGTCGGTAGGGCCCAGCGACTCTTAGGTCCGCGTCCTGTCTGAGCCGAGGAGAGATGTTGATATGTCGACCCATAGTTACGATTGCCCATAGGCCGAAGGCAACTCCCGCTTGAGACACCAGCCACGCAATCCAGCTGGGGTGAATTGGCCTTGAGGTGAATATTATGGTGGCGACCAAAACAAACTGCGCAAACACTAGCAAGCGAAACACCCAGTTCAGTTTGCCACAGTCAGAGGCACAAGTTTTGGATTGCATGGGTCACCTTCAGTGGCAAACGGCCGCTGTTTAATGTCAGCGACCGCTTTACCTTCAAGGAGAATTCTTCGTTTTAGACGAGTCTAACGCCTTCTTCGCAAGACAAGCCCAAACGATGAGAGTGCCAGTAGTCCAAGCGAAGTAGGTTCGGGTACAGCGGTCGTAAGGTTACCGCGAATCTCTCCAAATGGGAAACCGTTGATGTCCGAATTGTTAGTGTGGACCAAAACAAAGCCACTGCCAGAGGTTAATGCGTCGACGATCGAAGCGTCCCCCGGATGCACACCAAGTGTTACGTTACCCTGGTCTGCAAGCAGGACCGACACTTCGCGGCTCAACTCGAAGCCACCGGCGGTTGCCGTGAAATCAGCTGCCGTCGCTCCCAGTGTTAGGTCAACTGCTATCGGGCCAAAAGCCCCCAATTGACCCGGGACATGCAAATGGATCGGCGTCATGTTTGGACCAAAGTTGAGCAAATCACCTGTTGTTATACCGTCGACCACGAGGTTGAAGTCAAACAGGAAATCTGTGGTATCCAATGTACCTGTCAACGTCCCAGTAGCCATTGTTGGGACGGTACCAGCAGGGTCGGTGACAAAGTTAGGATCCGATCCATTTTGATTGGCTGCTGATAAGTCAGCGGTCAACATTGACTGGCCATAGAGGCCAGCGGGGAAAAGAAGTGCAAAGACGATAAATAAAGAAAGCCGCTTCATGTGAGCTCCATCAAGTTGAAAATTGGGTTTATAGGAAAGCCCAACTTTACATTGCCCCGATGAGTAGCTCAGTGACAAACGTCACCTAGGAACTGCGTTTGGAGAGTGCGATGCGATCGAGGATCTCAATTCGATTCCGATGAAGCTTCACCAAACCTTCCAACTGAAATTGCTTAAGAAGACGGCTGATGATTTCTCGGACGGTGCCCAGTTCTAAAGCAATCTCTTGATGAGTGATTTTGGAGAGGTCATTGCCCAGCAAGAACTGCCCAAGACGCAGATCGAGCTTTTGAAAACTAACTTCTTGCATCAGCCGAAGCATGATCGCCAGTCGACTTCCAAAATCATTGAACACCAGCTCTCGAAATTCAGGTGACTTCACGATTAGTTCATTGAACGCCCTGTTGCTGAGAGCGATGCCCTTGATGTCCGACTCGGCCCTGCCAATGGCGGGGTAGTGCGTCTGCCCCATCAGGCAAGACGTTGTCAATAGACAGGTTTGTCCTGGCTCAATGCGGTAGAGCGATATTTCTCTTCCCTCTACCGAGCTCAAGTAAACGCGCACGGATCCTTCGAGCAACAAGAGGAAGCTACTACACAAGTCTCCAACGCCGAACAGGAAGCTGCCGCTACGAGCTTGGACAGTCTTGCCCGTTGCGAGGCGTTCTTGAAGGTCTGGAGCCATGTGCTCCAGCTGTGGAAATAAGTTTGTGAGTCTCGTCACGAGGCCAGATTCAGGCATGACGTCTGGCTCCGGTAAATAGTCTCATTAAGTTTCCGTTGAGCATTCGTGCTTGCAAGTGCTCAGCCCAAGCGGTGCATACACCGGGCACCAACGTACGAAAGCAGTCACCAACGGCACCAAAGCGATCAAACCCAAAAGCGATTGGAAATAGAAACCGGCACCGCCGATGATTGCAGCCAAAATCAGACGAATGATACGATCGGAAGTCCCGACATTTGTTTTGAACATAAAAAGAATCTCCTGTAAGCATGTTTTGTATCTCCCATTATTATCTGCTAATCAGGTGATCGTTCTCTGCGACTAAAGTCACTCAACGCCAAAATTTCACCGATCTCAAGTAACGGTTATCATCGGTTCGCTCAATTTTTGCGGAATTTCAAAAAGTAGTTTTCTTCAAATCCGTCGATCTCTATTTCTTCGACCAATGTAAAACCTGCATCCAGCACTTCGGCGCGAAAGACTTCCTTGCCCGCTCGGACATGTCCCAACAACCAGTCACGGCTTTTTCCCTCAATACGTTCGAAGTCGATCAGAATTAAGTGGCCGTCCTGCTTCAGCGCCCGTTTGATCGAAGCGAGAGTCGATTTTGGATACTCGAAATGGTGGTAGGTGTCACAAACAAAGACAACATCGGCAGAGTTGGGAGGTAGGTTGATACCGTTCTCTGCGCAGAGCACACCCGTAATGTTATTAAGTTTGTGCTTGGACGCTTCGCTGTTAATATGCTTGATGAATCGAGGTGCAATGTCGACCGCGTAAACCCAGCCTTCATCGCCAACGGCTGTCGAAAACATCCGTGTGAACAATCCAGTGCCCGCCCCTACGTCAGCAACGGTGTCTCCCCTCACGATTCCGCACGCCGCCAGAATCCGCTCACGACTGACAAAGACTTCGCGGCTTTCGATTTCAAATCGCTTTACGAACGCGTCTACATCTAGATCTGGATCAATGAACTTGTCATTGATACCGGGTTTGACGCTGGCTTCTTCACCGGGCGGGGTTTGAGCCTGTTTCCGTTTGACGTAGTTCAAAGCACTCTCTTTGATGAACTCGGTCTTCAAGCCAATAATTTTGGCTTCCGCGAGCGCCGTCTCAACATCGACACCTTCGTCCAGAACACGATAGGGAAGCCACACACCACCCACGCGATTTGCCGAACCGCAGTGAAACAGCGTGGCCTTCGACTTGTCTTGAAGCAATTCACGAACTTTGTCAAATACATCGTCGGTCAATGACTCTGGGGTTCGGATTGGAATCTTAACGAACTCCATGTTGGCAGCCTTAATCGCTGCTTCTTCATCCCACTTGACTTCGCCGTCAGTTCGCAGCGTAATGACGCGCGTGATCTTTTGATTTTGGAGCGTTTGAATATCTTCAGGGCCGAACTGCCCCCCAAAAAAGAGGTTGCCCTGCTGATGCACATTTTTGGTGCCGCCCAACGTAGACGCAACAATTTCGTTTGATTGCAACGGGTCGGTCGCCGTGTTTTGCTGGCCGAACGAACTGAGTGGCAGGAGGATTGTGATTGTGATGACGAGCATCATCTGGCTGAGCCGAACGTTCATTTGTTGTGTCTACTCCGGTATTTCATTTGAAAGCGAAAGAATAAACTTTATCAAAATTGAGCAAATATGTAATGGACATATCGAGATTATTCGATATGTTTTAATGGAGAAACATCATGAACAAAAAGCGAAACACAAAAGACCTCGACATTGACGCTCTGACCTTGGCAGCAGAGTGCTTAAAGGCGCTTGCGCATCCTCACCGGCTTCAGATCGTTCAATTGTTGCTATCGGGCAAGCAATATTCTGTGAATGAAATAGCGGAATTTTGCGATTTGACACAGCCGACGACATCAGACCATTTACGTTTGATGCAACGTTGCGGATTTTTGGAAAGCCAACGAGACGGCCGCACTGTTTATTACGAGGTGGCGGAACCACATCTACAGGACATCATGTCCTGCATGCAATCGCGGTTCGGTTAAATTTTTTTTGGCCAACACATCGAATTATTGGAATATTTACATGCGACAGCATGTCGGCAAAGCGTTAACTGGAGAAAGCAATGCTGCTTAAGTACTTTTATGATCAAGAACTGGCCCACGCATCCTATTTGGTCGGTTGCCAGAGAACTGGTGAAGCGATCATTGTTGATCCTGATCGCAACATCCAGCAATATCTCGACGCCGCCAAGCATAATAAAATGACAATCGTTGGCTCAGTCGAGACTCACATTCACGCGGACTACGTTTCGGGAAGCCGCGAACTGGCAGAAAGAGTTGGAGCAAAACTTTATGTTTCCGATGAAGGTCCAGCCGACTGGAAGTACACGTTTGTCAGCGACTACAAGCATCAGTTGCTCAAAGACGGCGACACGTTTCAGGTCGGTAATATTAAACTTCAGACGATGCACACACCCGGCCATACTCCTGAAAGCCTTTCGTTCCTTTTGACCGACTTTGGCGGTGGTGCGGACGAGCCGATGGGGTTGTTCACCGGCGATTTTGTGTTCGTCGGTTCCACTGGACGCCCTGATTTGTTAGAGGAAGCTGCGGGGCAAAAAGGAACAGCTGAGCCCGGAGCCCGCGAACTATACCGCTCAATTCAGAAGTTCTGCGAGCTTCCAGATTATCTTCAGGTCTGGCCGTCACATGGTGCCGGCAGTGCCTGCGGCAAGGGCTTGGGGGCAATCCCGTCGAGCACCGTTGGCTATGAAAAGAAATTCAATGAGGCTCTGCAATTCAAAACAGAAGATGAGTTTGTTAAGTACATCCTGACGGATCAGCCCGAGGCTCCGCCGTATTTCGCAGTGATGAAACACGTCAACAAGCACGGACCGAAAGTGCTTGGGCAAGCTAGTTTACCCGAAAAGCTGGACGTTGCCGACTTGCAAAAAGCCATCGAAGCCAACATGGTCGTCGATGTGGGGGCGTCAGAGAACTACTCGCAATCGCACGTAGCGGGATCGATCAACATTCCGACTAAATACATCGCGCGCGATGGCGGCTGGTTGATTGACTACGAGAAGCCACTTTATCTCATCGCCGATTCAGCAGTGCTCGCGGAATCCATTCGCGTCTTACGTGAAATCGGAGTCGACAACGTCGTGGGCTACTTCGATGCGGAGGACGTCGCAAACAGCGGGCTCGCAACTGAGTCATACAAATACAGAACGCCAGCGGAAGTTGTGGATCAAATCGAAAACGGAGACGCCTACATGGTCGACGTTCGCCGGCAGGCGGAATGGGACGAAGGGCATGTGCCTCAAGCTGCTTATTCCTTCCTTGGCAGCATAATTCAAGACGTCACCAAGCTTCCAGCGGACAAGCCGATCGTTTTCCAGTGTCGTTCGGGAGCCCGATCCGCTGTCGCTTGCAGTATTGCCCAAGCGGCAGGAGTTAAGAACGTGATCAACCTTAATGGCGGCATCATCGCCTGGGAACGCTGTGGCTACCCAATCAATGTTAGTGAGGCGGAACTGGTTAATTGCGGCTCAGGCAAAAAGTGCTAATGTTCACTAGCGTTTTGGTAATAACCTCTTGGGTACGTGACTTTAGTCGCAGAGCGGCCCAGCCTCAATTACCGATAATAGCTTGAGGTCGTTGGCCGATATGACAGCGTTCAGGATAGACAGGGAATAACTCGTGGAATTTATATTGCAACCGTGGCCATGGTGGTTTTCGGGGATATTGGTTGGCCTGACGGTGCCGTTGCTCTACTTTCTGACAGGGCAAGGGTTTGGAATCTCCACCAGC